>CAWLAZ010000139.1:0-4393 GCA_963854955.1 Phycisphaerae bacterium
TTGGGGTTGCCTTTTTAGCCACGTGTGTATCTCCGTTACTGCTTATCTAGCGTTAACATCCGTTGTTTCTGTTTCTTCTGTGTCTTCAGAGGGCATATCCAAAATTGAATCTGCCACTGCAGCGCTCTCGTCATCAATCTGTGCATCAAGAATTGCCATTGCCGCTGCTTCTTCTTCAACACGCTTTGCTTCTTCTGCAACTTTCGCTTCTTCTTGTTCTACCGTAACTTCTTTGGATCGCACAACGGCAATATCGATGCAACGGTCTGCCGTTTGTTTTGAAAACTCTAGGTCTTCTTCCAAAACGTTACGCCCAATTTCTTCCACATCAAAGATGCTGATGATCCCGAGTGCCGCCATTCGATCAAGCATTTCTTCTGTAACACCGTCAATTGGTTTAAGCGCTTCCCACAATATTTCTAGACCTTTTTGATATTCTTCTGGTGTCAAAATATCAATGTCCCAGCCAGTTAATCGTGCAGCAAGACGAACATTTTGACCGCGCCGCCCGATTGCAAGTGATAGTTGGTCTTCTCGAACAATGATTGTTGCTCGTCCAAGTTCAAAGCACAAACTAACTTCATCAACCTCGGCTGGTTTAAGCGCGTTTGAGATAAGAACCTGACTTGATTCATTCCAGCGAACAATGTCAATTTTTTCGCCACCAAGTTCTTCGACAATATTGCGTATACGGCTTCCGCGAACACCAACACATGCACCAACTGGATCCACTTTTGAATCGTTTGATGTTACTGCAATTTTTGTTCTAAAGCCCGGCTCGCGGGACATTGCATGAATTTCGATGACATGCTCTTGCACTTCAGGAACTTCTGCTTCAAATAATCGTTGAATAAAATCTGGATGACTTCGCGAAAGAACAATTTTTACTTGTGTTCCAGTGTCACGCACGTCAAGAATTAAACAGCGCACACGGTCACCTGGGCGAAATTGTTCGCCCGGAATCTGTTCGGAGCGAGGCATGAATCCCTCAACACGACCACCTTTGTCGAGCTGTACGATTAGTGAACCTCCTTCATAACGACTGCAAATACCTGTAGTTAATTCACCTGCTTTATCGATGTACTCATCAAAAATACCTGAACGTTCGTCTTCACGGAAACGCTGAATCATGACTTGCTTAAATGTCTGTGCTGGAATTCGACCAAGTTCTTCAAGTGGGATTTCTACGGCGCCTTCATCTAGATGCCGCCAAATACAAATTTCTCCCGTAAGCAAATCCATGTTGCAGGAAAACTCTTCGGTATCGAGTGAGTTAAAGTGCTTACGAGCAGCACTAACCATAGCTTGCTCAAGGTCGCCAATGATGACTTGCCTGTCAATCTTGCGTTGCTTTGCGATGGTTTCGATAATTTCTATTGCTTCACGGTTCATAACGTATTCTTTCTTAAGGTTATTTAGATGTTGAATTGTTTAGATGTTGGGTTGTTGGGAATAAAAAAACGGGACGCAATGCGAACCCGTGGCACAACCAAAACGGTTGTATGTGCAAAATGCACGAACATGATTTAGGGGGAAACCTAAATCACGACTGAACCTCCGCAGGGATACGATCATCCACTAACGAATGGCTCTGAGCCACGGGATGACTGCGATTAGCAGTCATAACTAAAAAAAAGTTGTAAGGATTCACCTTGAATCATTACTACACTCCTTATAAAAAACTTGTGCTGTCTACGCTGACAGCGGGAAACGGTACAGGGTATTCCCCCCTTCACAAAAACGCAACTCCAACGACCAGTTGGACGTACTATATATACCTATGAAATTACCTAAAACACTGTTTTTGGCCTTGTTTTACCTGTTTGTTGTGAATGAAGCATTTGCGCAACCTGGCATTTTTCACGATTCTCGAGATAAAGTTACCGTATCGGTTCATATAAGCCCAAAAAATGCGGTTGCTGGAAGCGACGCGATCATTGCTATCGTCCTTGATCATGAAGCACACTGGCACTCGCACACAAATGACCCGCAAGTCCCGGAAGCCCTTGGCGACCCTGAAGATTACATCGCAACAGCAGTAGAATTCGATCTTCCTGATGATTCTTCTTTAACATTGCACGATAGCTACACGCAATGGCCGGAACCAACGATTGTCAAAGTTGGATTTGCAGGCACCCCGGTTGACTACGGTGTTTTTTCAGGAAAAGTTGTGATTTACATTCCCGTCACCATCGCAAGCGATGCAAAAATTGGTGCTGCATCATTCACAATTAAGCCGGTCTTTCAAGCTTGCGACGACACGACGTGTATTCAACCAACGCCAGAACCAGATGGTTGGGGCTGGGATGAATATGGAATAAAAGAAACGATACAAATCGTTGCCGCTAAAGATAGTTCTATGTCAACGGTGTCAAGCATCTTCGATCAATTCGATGCATCTGTATTCGCCGACATTCATGCAGGCGTCGAAGCGCCGAGCACAAATGAAATTAAATTTGATGCGTTTGGTATCAAGTTCACACTCTCTGCAGATGGACCAGCGGGTTTGTTTTTATTACTACTTGTTGCAATGGGTGGAGGATTTCTTCTGAACCTAACTCCGTGTGTGTTGCCTGTTATTCCAATTAAAATCATGGGTCTTAGTGCCAGCGCAGGGAACCGAAAAAAGACACTAATCCTTGGTGCATGGATGATGTTTGGCGTGATGTCATTGTGGATATTGCTCGGTGTTGCAATCGCCGTTATTGCAGGATTTACTGCGATAAATCAGCTTTTTCAATACCCTGCATTCACTATAATTCTTGGTGTCTTTATTGGCATAATGGCCATTGGCATGGGTGGACTTTTCTCCATCCGATTGCCTAATATTGTCTACCAAGTCAATCCAAAGCATGACTCATGGTATGGGTCGTTTTTGTTTGGTGTCATGACTGCGGTCTTATCGACTCCATGCACCGCGCCATTCATGGGTGCTGCAGCAGCATGGGCGGCAACACAATCACCGATACTAACATTGACCGTTTTTGGTTCCATCGGTTTCGGTATGGCGTTTCCATATTTAATCCTTGCAGCATTCCCGAAACTTGTAGAAAAAATGCCGCGGGCTGGCGCTGCAAGTGAAGTGATTAAGCAAGTCATGGGATTATTTATGCTTGCTGCCGCCGCATACTTTTTAGGTGTTGGATTAAGCGGGCTGTTACAACAAGAAGGCGCACCGCCTTCACGTTTTTATCTTTGGATTGTTGCTGGTTGCGTTGCAGCGTCTGGCATTTGGCTTGCATGGCGCACGTTGCGAATTGCAAAAAACATCATGCCTAAAATTGTTTTTGTGATTATTGGGATTTTTATTACCGTACTCTCCGTCTTTGGCGGGATTCGATTAACCGAAGAGGGTCCAATCGATTGGGAGTATTACACTCCTGTGTTACTCGCAGAAAAACTCGCAGAAGGCAATATCGTTGTGCTCGAATTTACAGCAGAATGGTGCTTAAACTGCAAAGCACTTGAATCAACTGTACTGCATAGCGCACGCGTCGTTGAGGCATTTGAAGCCGATGATGTCACGCCCATTAAAATTGATTTAACTGGAAACAATATTTCTGGAAACGCTTTGTTGCATGAAGTTGGCGGTCTTCGTATTCCCTTGCTTATCATCATGGGTCCAGACGGCGAAGAAGATTTTCGTGGTGATTTTTACACGGTCAACCAAGTGCTTGAAGCTATAAAACAATCTAGGGGTGACAAATGAAATCGGTAGGTGTGTACTGTGCGTCTTCACAAAACCTTGCTCCATGTTTCCATGATGCCGCGAAAATTATTGGCAAGGGACTTGCCCACAGAAATTTAACGCTTGTTTACGGTGGTGGCTGTATTGGGTTAATGGGTGAAGTTGCTACTGTTGCAGCAAAGCACGGCAGCGAAGTCGTCGGAGTAATTACACACAAGCTTGTCGCACACGAACAGGCAAACGAACAATGCGACGAACTTATAGTTGTCGACACAATGCAAGAACGCAGAACTATCATGATGCAACGATCAGATGCGTTTATAGTGTTGCCTGGTGGTATTGGAACCTACGAAGAATTTTTCGAAGTGCTCGTTGGTCGTCAACTTGGGGATCACACTAAACCAGTGGGCATCGTAAACGTCGATGGCTACTTCGACCCGCTACTTGCCCTGCTCGAGCACGGCATTAAACACAATTTTATGCGCCCTGCACTGCTTAAACTGATGTTCATCCACTCGTGCCCCGGCGCTGTGCTTGAATACATTACTTCTGATGTAACTGACCAGCCATCCCCTGAAGACATTTTGCCAATGCACGGCACATAAACTACCCCTTGTCGTTTATTGGACGCATTAATCCCAATAGGGACCGTCACCATGGGAAGAGCCATTAGAAACAAAAAATTGGTGGGATTTCCCTTAAGAT
>CAWLAZ010000140.1:0-4342 GCA_963854955.1 Phycisphaerae bacterium
TAGAACGGCATGTCTTGCGCAAGGATTTCGCAGAATAGGACTCGGCCAACTGTAGTTATGATTCTGCCATTTGATGGCATTTCTTCTACAGGTCCTTTTTCATCGTTTACAACTTTCGGGTACCGAGGCAACCGAATTTGAATTTTCTCTTGTAGCGAGATTTGTTTATAGTCGTATGCAAGAATTGCTTCGTGTGCATTACGGAATTTGCGTAACTCTTTTTCCTCACGTGTATCGTTAAGATCCATATGCGTAAGGAAGTAGACACCCATGACAATATCTTGACTTGGTGAAACTAGTGGGTTGCCATGCGCAGGGGAGAAAATGTTATGCGTTGAAAGCATGAGCACTTGCGCTTCCGTTTGCGCTTCTACAGAAAGCGGAAGGTGGACAGCCATTTGGTCACCATCGAAGTCAGCATTAAAGCCGGTACATACGAGGGGGTGCAAGGTAATGGCCTTGCCTTCAACAAGTACTGGTTCAAATGCTTGAATACCCATACGGTGAAGGGTAGGAGCACGGTTAAGCAGTACTGGATGCTGGTGAATAACTTGCTCAAGAATGTCCCATACTTCTTCGTCTCGTCGCTCAAGCATTCGCTTCGCAGACTTAATTGTGTCTGCAAGTCCTTGGTCTTTTAATCGACGAATAATAAATGGTTGGAACAATTCCAATGCGATTTTCTTTGGAAGACCGCACTGGTTAAGTTTTAGGTTTGGACCGACCACGATTACTGAACGTGCTGAATAATCAACGCGCTTACCGAGCAAGTTTTCGCGGAAACGACCTTGCTTACCCTTAATCATGTCTGTTATAGATTTTAATGGACGGTTAGATGAACCGAGAACTGGGCGTCTGCAACGGCCGTTGTCAAACAACGCATCAACAGCTTGTTGAAGCATTCGCTTTTCATTTCGGATAATTACTTCTGGTGCGTTCAAGTCCATCAGTTTTTTCAATCGGTTGTTTCGGTTGATAATTCTTCGATACAAGTCGTTCAAATCGCTTGTTGCGAAGTTGCCTGATTCAAGCATGACAAGCGGACGTAATTCTGGTGGAATAACTGGCACAACATCAAGAACCATCCATTCAGGTTCGTTGTGGCTAGTACGCAAATGCTCGATAAGTTTCAATCGTTTCGCAAGGTCAGCAGTCTTTTGCTTCGAACGTGTGTTCGCAAGACCCTCGCGGATTTCAAGAACTTCTTCGTGAAGGTCAAGTGCTTCAATGAGTTCGCGAACTGCACCGGCTCCCATTTCTGCACGGAAATCACCATAACCGCCTCGGCTACGAATTTCGCGGTATTGATCTTCCGTGATTACTTGTTTGTATTCAACTGGTGCGCCTTCGATATCTGCATCACCAGGTACAAGAATGACGTAATCTTGGAAGTAAATGATTTTCTCAAGGTCTGATGTTTTCATAGCAAGCAGAGTGCCAAGACGACTTGGTAGCGCTTTGAAGAACCAGATATGCACTGTGGAAGCTGCAAGATTAATATGACCCATTCGTTTTCGACGAACGCGGGAGTGTGTTACTTTGACACCACAACGGTCACATATAATTCCTTTGAATTTTGTGCCCTTGTATTTGCCACAGCCACATTCATAATCGCGTTCAGGACCAAAGATTCGTTCACAGAAAAGACCATCCTTCTCAGGGCGGTACGTTCTGTAATTAATAGTTTCAGGCTTTTTAACTTCACCGAAACTCCAGCTTCGGATATCGCTTGGACTAGCCAAGCCGATACGGGCTGAGTTAAAATCGTTAACTTTATCAAAGACATGTTCAGACATAGTTCGTTTTTCCTATCTGTGTTGAAGAGTGCTGCGTGCTATAACGAAGTTGGATCAAAGGAGACTTCCTGTTTCCTCATGATCCTTCTCCAACTCAATGTTCATACAAAGGCCTCGAATCTCGTGACACAACACATCGAATACTACTGGCATGCCAGCTTCGAGTACGTTTGTGCCCTTGACAATGGAATCGTAAATCTTGGTACGTCCTTCGACGTCATCACTTTTAACAGTGAGGAGTTCTTGCAACATATATGCTGCGCCGTACCCTTCTAATGCCCACACTTCCATTTCACCAAAGCGTTGGCCACCAGTTCTTGCTTTACCACCGAGTGGTTGTTGCGTAATCAAACTGTAAGGGCCAGTTGAACGTGCGTGAATTTTGTCATCAATAAGGTGATGCAATTTCAGCATGTACATGACACCAACAGAAGTTGGTTGTGAGAATGGTTCGCCAGTTCTTCCGTCATGAAGTTGCACTTTGCCGGCGAATGGGATTTCAGCCAAAATTTCTCTCGGGTCACCAGGGTTTTCGCCTGTTTCTTCGAAAGCTTTACGTTTTGCAACAACAGAATCGTTAGCCTCTTGGATTGCTCCTAGAACTTCAAGTTCTGTTGCTCCGTCAAATACTGGTGTTACCGCTTGGAATCCGAGGACTTTAGCAGCCCAGCCAAGATGCAACTCAAGAAGCTGACCAACGTTCATACGTGAAGGCACACCAAGTGGGTTGAGCAAAATGTCAACTGGTGTTCCGTCTTCCATGTACGGCATATCTTCTTCAGGAACAATACGTGCAATAACACCTTTGTTGCCGTGACGGCCAGCCATTTTGTCGCCGACTGAAATCGCGCGTTTATTTGCAAGATATACGACGACTTTTTCTAATACGCCTGAAGCGAGCTCATCGCCACGCTTCATGTGTTCTAATCGACGCTTGCTTTCCTTCTGGATTGCGGCAATACGTGGCCAAAATTGTGCATGTACTACAGTTGCATCAGCTTTCGCGTCTTTAGAACCCTTAATCCATTTTTCAGAGAAGCCATCAATTTGTTCAAGAATAACTTCTGGAATATCTGAAAGGCCAACTTTTTGACGTGTAGCAGGGTCAACCATTTCAGAGCCAAGGTTTTCATTCATCTCAGCAATCATTTCTCTAAAGAGCGAAATGGCTTTGCTGTTCATTTCATCCTCGTACTCGTCCATCTTGTGCTTAATCATTTTCTTTTGATCAGCATCAAGGTGCATCCGGCGGCTGAAGTGGTTTGTGCCAATGACGACACCACTTGAACCTGCAGGGACGTTCAGCGATTCGTTTTTCACGTCTTCGCCAGCACGACCAAAGATTGCATGGAGCAATTTTTCTTCAGGAGTGAGTTCGTTTTTACTTTTAGGTACAACTTTGCCGACAAGAATATCGCCAGGTCCGACGCGAGCGCCTTCCCGGATGATGCCTTCGTCATTCAAGTTCATAAGCTGACGTTCTGAAACGTTTGGAATGTCACGAGTGAACTCTTCTTTTCCAAGTTTTGTGTCTCGAACTTCAACTTCGTATGAATCAATGTGGATGGATGTAAATACGTCGTCTTTGACAAGGCGTTCGTTAATAACAATCGCATCTTCAAAGTTGTATCCATCAAATGTATTGAAAGCAACAAGGATGTTCTTGCCTATAGCGAGTTCGCCTTGCACTGTAGAAGCACCGTCTGCGATGATCTGGCCTTCTGTAACAACATCGCCCATTTTTACAATAGGTTTCTGTGATTGACATGTGCGCTCGTTTAAACCGCGGAATGTTTTAAGGATGTACTCATCAGAGTTATCGATAAGAATTCGTCGCGAGTCTACGAATGTAATTGTGCCGCCTTGTTTCGCCTTAACGAGCATGCCAGAGAAGTGGCCAACAATTTTTTCCATTCCTGTTGCCACTATCGGCGGGTCTGGAATAATAAGTGGAACCGCTTGGCGTTGCATGTTTGAACCCATCAATGCGCGGTTCGCATCGTCATGTTCAAGAAACGGAATCAGCGAAGCGGAAACGCCAACGAGTTGTTTTGGAGAAATATCAATGTATTTAATTTCTTCTGCTTCAACTTGTGTAACTTCGCCACTTCTACGAGCGACAATGTGGTCTGACTTGATGTTGCTATTTTCATCAAGCACTTCAGTTGGAGCAAGAACGGCGTTCATTTCTTCGTCTGCGCGAAGGTAAACAATTTCATCTGTTGCTTTTAGCTTGTCAACAACTCGGTACGGAGTTTGAATAAAACCATAGTCGTCAATCTTTGCGTAAATGCCAAGAGAAGCGATCAGGCCAATGTTTGTACCTTCTGGAGTTTCAATTGGGCAGATTCGGCCATAGTGAGAAATGTGAACATCGCGAACTTCGAAGCCAGCGCGTTTACGGTTAAGGCCACCAGGTCCAAGAGCAGAAAGACGGCGTTCGTGAACAAGCATTGATAGTGGGTTTGTTTGGTCAACCACTTGCGACAGTTCACTTCGACCAAAGAAGAAATCAATTGCTGATGAAACAGCTTTTGAGTTCACAA
>CAWLAZ010000141.1:0-4313 GCA_963854955.1 Phycisphaerae bacterium
CGTTGAACTCCGCCCTGCTTACGACTGTTCCTGCACCCGCCGATCTCGCGATTGAGCAAGGTGCGCTGGTTGATGCACTTACGAAAGCCGAAGCGGAATGGGCCGCATTACATCAACCTTCCGCGAGAAGAACGCCGTATCTTCTTGATGCCATGGCGACAATTACACAAGGTAAATCACTCATCGCCAACCTTGCGTTGCTATGTAACAATGCGAAGGTTGCAGCAAAAATTGCCGTTGCGTATGCATCTGCTGTATAATTTATTCATCGGGAAAGCACTGGGGGAAAAGGCACAACATGACAGAGCAACAACAAGAACCAGAAACAATTACCGGTTTCCTTGATTGGGAAACGCCCTATGAAGGTCGGCTCCGACAATGGAAAAATGGACCTGTTTGCGAGGACACTGATCCGTATGTACCTTCAGCACTGAAAGAAGAATATCCTTTGCGTGCAGGGCAAATGATCACTGCAAATGTTATTCAAAAAATATCGAAAAATAAAAAGAAGGGCAAACCACGAAACGTACGCCCTGTTGTTTCTGAAATAACTGCCATCGAGGGTATAGATCCAAAAGAGTACGCAAAACATCCAGCTTTCGAAGAAATGACAGTCATTGACCCGAACCCAAGAATCACCCTTGAATACAAGGGGTGCCCACCGGCATGCCGGTTGATAGATTTGTTTTGCCCAGTTGGGTACGGCACGCGTGGCTTGATTGTTGCCCCACCAAAAGCCGGCAAAACGGTGCTCCTTCAAAACATTGCGCAAGGCATTCACCACAACCATCCAGAGATAGAAGTTGTTGCGCTTCTCATTGATGAACGCCCCGAAGAAGTCACCGAATTCAAACGAACCGTACCTGCTGAAGTGCTCGCTTCCTCCAACGACCAAAATGTAGATGAACACATTGAACTTGCCATCATGGCAATCGAACGAGCAAAAAGAAAACTTGAAGCAGGCAAAGATGTTGTCGTATTGCTTGACTCACTAACTCGGCTTGGTCGAGCTTTTAACAATTCGAAAAAATATGCGTCGAGTGGTCGCACTATGTCCGGCGGACTTGATGCAAAAGCACTCGACGTACCAAAACAGTTGTTTGGCGCCGCACGTAATGTAGAACAAGCAGGCTCGCTAACCATTATTGCAAGTTGTCTTATTGACACTGGTTCCCGCGCTGATCAAATCATCTTTGAAGAATTCAAAGGCACAGGCAACATGGAACTTATCCTTGACCGCTCCATTTCGGAGCAACGCCTCTACCCTGCGATTAATCTTGCAGCTTCTGGAACTCGAAAAGAAGACTTACTCATGTCACCAGAAGAGTGCAAAACAGTCATTGCACTTCGCAGGCGTTTGCTGAATATGAAACCACCTGTGCAAATTAAGCAACTTCTTTCTGCACTTGAACGATTTGAAACCAACAAACTTTTAGTAGGCGGATAATGGCAAAGCAGACCGACCCACGACTAATGCAAGCAATGCAAGCGATTGGTTCAGGGCAATCGCAACAAGCAGAGACCCTTTGCCGCTCAGTGCTTGCCGAAAAAAAACGCGATGACCTTGCGATGGCATTGCTCGCGCAAGTGTGCAACGCAACTGGAAAATACGATGAAGCATTGCAACTCATTCGTAGTGCAATTGCAAAAAACAACAAGCGCGCCGATTACCATGGTCTTCTTGCAGATATGCTCACAACAAAAGGTGACTTTCGCGGCGCGATTTTTGCCTACGATAAGGCCTTGAAAATTCAACCCAATCACCAAGGTGTCATTGCAGGAAAAGCAAATACATGGCTGCGATTGAACGAGCCAGAGAAAGCAAAAAAACTCGTTGCGCCTCTTGTAAAAAAAGGTGGGGAAGACCTAACCATTACAATCGTATATGCAAAGGCACGCATTGAAGATGGAGAGCCACATGATGCCGCCGAGGCGCTTCTTCGAAGATTGCCTGCAAAAAACGAACCAATAGAAACTCGCAGAACGCTCTACTTTGTTTTGGGCAAGGCAATGGAAAAGGCAGGCGAATACAAAAGTGCTTTTGAAGCATACGAAGAAGGAAACAAACTTTCTGCGAGTGACTTTGACCTTGAAGCTTGCGTGCGCGGACATGACAACAGTATCAAGGCGTTCCCTACCGAATCATTTGCATCCATGGCATCGGCTACCGCAGACGGCGAAGGTCGTGTTTTTATAGTTGGCATGTTACGCAGCGGCTCAACACTGACTGAACAAATTATCGATGCGCACCCAATGGGCAAAGGCCTTGGAGAACTCGAAACGTTGCCAATGGTACTCAATAAAACACTTGTAGATTCTACGCTTACGGAAAGCTGGTCGTCGCTCTCGGTGGAGCAACTCAACAGTATGGCCGCCGAATATGTACTCGGCGCTGCATGTCGAACAAATGAAACGGTTTTAGTCGACAAACAACTTGGGAATTACCAATTTGTTGGGGTGGTAAAGAAACTATTTCCAAAAGCCAAAATTATCCACTGCACGCGGAGCCCACTCTCCATGGGCGTGTCTTGTTTTGCACAAAAATTACCTCCCCACACAAACCCATGGGCGAGCAACTTGCATTCGATCGGGCATTTTTATAATGAGTACATGCGAATGATGCATCACTGGGAAGTTTGCCTTGGCGATGACCTTCTTGAAGTTTCATATGAAGAACTTGTTGCAGAACAGGAACAAACGACGCGGAAAATTCTCGGATTTTGTGGACTTGAATTTGACCAGAAATGTATGGAGTTTTGGAAAACGGGGCGAACCGTTTTAACCCTCAGCCAAGACCAAGTCCGAAAGCCCATGTACGCTTCTTCAGTTACTCGCCATGAGCGGTTTGGGTCCTTGCTAGATCCACTTAAAGACGCTCTAGGACATTAGGGTCACCGGCCTATCGTGACATTCAGCAATCTCTTTGTAATTTTTGCTTCGGAAGTTACGCCCTAGGGTCAGACCCTTCTTGCATCCATTATAGTTTCACTCAAATTGTTGGAATGAGGACGAAAGACGTTTCACTCAACTGTTGAGGGTTGGAACCGTTGCAAATAGACAACACCCCGATCAAAGATCGGGGTGTTGTACGAGTGTGCTAAATAATTAGCTAAGTCTTCGCAATTACTTGCGTCGTCTTCGTGCAGCAATGCCTGCAAGACCCAAGAGTGCTAATGCACCTGGAGCTGGAGCAGTATCAAAAGCGATACCGTCTGCGTTCCAGTTTGAAAGGTCTGCGTTCTTGCCTTGAAAGTTCATGGAACCGTATACATGGTCATCATCATTTACGGTGAATTGACCAACTAATACACGACCATCAACTTCAAACACTTGCGCGTCACTGGGTGTTGCAAACCATGTACCGTTATCGGTAACGATTGCACCACCAGCTTCGAAGCCAGCCCAGTCAATTCCGATGTTGAGCATTTCATCGCCAGTATCAGTCAACAAACCGATTGTGACAAAGCTGTCAAACTCAAGTGATGCGAAAAATCCGAACAGCGCCGCATTTGGTGCAGTATTGCCACCAAATCCATTTTGATAAAAGCCACTCTCAGATGAAACTGTAAGCAGGTTGCTTTCATCGCCGTAGACTGCGTCTAGTTCGCCACCTACATCAACACCAGCGTAAATACGATACGTAGTCAAACCGGCCATGCCGTTTTCTACTGTTTCGTATTCCATGCCAGTGAAATCAGCGGATGCGGATCCCGCTAGAATCAATGATCCAATTCCTGCGGTGTATCCTAATATTTTGAAATTATTCATAAGAATATTTCTCCTTCTTTAAACTCGTTAACCCGTTACGTACGGGAACAAACGAGAGAACATTTGTTCTCCAATTTCCCGCCAGTTCCACAATGTTGCAAAACTGACTGCTTCCAAATATAGATTACCACGCTTTTGCTTCTCTGCAAGACGTTTTCATCAGAAAATTCCAACTAATTTGAACGTCCGAGGGCGTTATTTTGACTATATTTACAAAGGCACCACCCATTAAACTTAAATAGGGGGTATTAATGCAAAAACAACGCCTTGGTCAAAGACCAAGGCGTTGTTTCGTAGATCTAATATTTCTACTTATTTACTTGCGTCGTCTTCGTGCAGCAATGCCTGCAAGACCCAAGAGTGCTAATGCACCTGGCGCTGGAATCCCGTTGGAGTCAAATGCAACGCCGTCTGCGTTCCAGTTTGTCAAGTCAGCATTCTTCCCTTGAAAGTTCATGGAACCGTATACATGGTCATCATCATTTACGGTGAATTGACCAACTAATACACGACCATCAACTTCAAACACTTGCGCGTCACTGGGT
>CAWLAZ010000142.1:0-4304 GCA_963854955.1 Phycisphaerae bacterium
CGGATCACCAAGAATGTTGTTCGAGGCGCCACAAAGAATTTGACACCGTAAGTTTTGCACCATGGATCCGTCGACAACATTACCAAGCGCACAGGGTGCGAGGATGTCGCATTCTTGCATTAGGATTTCAGCGTCGTGTACCGCGGTGCAACCGTAGGCCTCGACAACATAGTCGACGCTTTCCTTGTTGATATCGGCAACTATGACTTTCGCACCAGCTTCTTTAAGAAGTTTGCACAAGTTTTTGCCAACATGCCCAACACCTTGCATCGCAACGGTTATTCCAGAAAAATCATCACCACGACCAGCGTGAATTAAACTTGCACGCATGCCGTGAAATGTTCCCATCGCAGTCCACGGTGAGGGGTCGCCACCACGCGACACGGTTTCACCGCCCATGACATGATTTGTTTCGGCAGCCATCCAATCAATAAACTGAATGTCAACCCCAACATCTTCCGCAGCAATGTACTCACCGTTAAACGTATCGACAAACCGGCCCATTGCTCGAGCTTCAGCTTCGGTACGAGGCAGGTCGCTGTGTGGAAGCAGGATGACACTTTTTGCACCACCCATTGGCAAGCCAGAGATAGCCGCTTTATAGGTCATTCCCTTCGACAAACGTAACACGTCATAGACAGCGTCTGCTTCCGATTCGTAGTACCACCGGCGAGTGCCACCAAGAGCATTGCCAAGCGCAGTTGAGTGGATTGCGACTATCGCTTTTAATCCTGTTTCAGGATCGTGGTGAAAGCAAAGCCGCTCGTGACCGCGGTCAATAATTTGTTCAAAGATGGATTCAGTTTCGTGCATGTTGTGTATATCGTAAATGAATTAGTGTGTTGTAGCTTTTTCTTGTTCGAGGAACAATGAACCAGCACCGAATTGTTGAATGCCTTCTTGATTATTTACCTTGCCCGACCCTAAAGCGTCTTTATCAGGCGTGCTTTCAGGAATGTAATAGTCGCTGTTTGGAAGTGTTTCACCGAATTCCCATGCTTTCTCAGCGGCCTTGAGCATGGTGCTATCAGGATTTTCACGAAGGCCACGCAGCCATCCATTAATTTTATATGTGCCGTAGTCCATGATGTAATCAAGCATTGCCCGGTCATGACTAAGTTGTTTTTCGTCAGCGTTGCTTCGAACACTCTTGTCCATCTTTGAGATAGAACAAGCCATTGCGTGGATCCAAATGGATATCCAACTTAAGCGATACTGTGTTGTTTGGTTTGTAATTAACGCTTCTTCTTTTTCTTTGAACATCAATTTTACTTGGTGCGAAAATTCACGAATGTGATTGGAAAGCGTTCTCGCGTGCACATCAAGTGATGCGTCTGCCATAGTGATTTTCGGAGCAGGACGCCGTACGCCAAGGAATAATTCCATGGCAATTTTCATGGCTGCGCCAATGTGTTTAACTGGGTTCGCCTTTACGCCAAGCATGAATTCGCCGAGTTGTTTAGAACCGTATGCAAAGACAAAGTTATGCATGACTTCATTTGCGCCTTCAACAATTGGGTTGATCCGTGAATCTCTCCAAAGCCGTTCGACTTCGTTTTCGGTCATGTATCCTTCGCCGCCCATGATTTGCATCGCTTCGTTCGTGCAACGGAATCCGTATTCTGAACAGAAAACTTTGCACACGGCTGTCTCGAGCATAATGTCTTCGTCGTCACGGTCAATCATGCCGGTGGTAATGTAAAGCATCGCATCCATTGCCCAAACAAAAGCACCCATTCGCGCAAGACGTTCTTTGGTTAGTTCAAATTCCCCAATTGGACGATCAAATTGATAGCGATATTGCGCCCACTTGATTGCTTGTTCGTACGCGGCTGCGCCTGCACCAACCATGCCTGCGGCAAGTGTGCATCGTCCCCAGTTCAAACACGTTAGCGCGAGGATAATTCCTTTGCCTTCTTTGTGCAACAAGTTTTCGCGTGGAACTTTTACGTTTGTAAATCGAACACGACCTTGCCATGTACCGCGAATGCCGCACTTCGAACGGTTGCGACTGAAGATGTCAACACCTTCCATGTCGGGCGAAACGATAAGAGCATTAAACTTTTCTTTTGTCTCTCCCGTTTTTGGGTCAGTCATTTTGTATTTTGCCATCACGGTGAACACGCAAGATTGTGCAGCCGAAGTTGCCCATTTCTTTTCACCGTTGATAATGTAATAGTTACCGCACTCTGTTAGTTCGCAAGTTGTGTGTTGACCCTGAGCGTCACAGCCGACATCTGGTTCAGATAAACAAAAAGCACTTAGCGCTTCATTTGCGATTTTTGGAAGCCAGTGCTGTTTTTGTTCTTCTGTGCCGAACAAAGTAACTGCGTTGCAGCCGATTGAAAGGTGTGCCGAGGCCATAACTGCGGATGAACCACAAGAGCGCCCGATACGTTCGAGGACTCGGTTGTAACTGGTTACGCCAAATCCTTGCCCGCCATATTTCTTTGGGACGATCATGCCGAACACGCCCATTTCAAAGTACCGTTTGATTACCCATTCTGGTATTTCTTGGTTTTGATCAATCTCTACGGCGGGGTGTTCGGTGCGAAAATATGTATCAAGCTCTTCGAGCATTTCATCGCATCGAGCACGTTCGTCTGTAGGTTCTTTCGGATAAGGAAAGATCATATTTTCACGGAAATTTCCCCAAAAAATGTTTTTGATAAAGCCCATTGTTTCTGGTTCAGGGCCAAGCATTTCCTCAGCATCTTTGATTTGCTTGATATCTTTTTTAGAAACGTTTTTAAGTTGGCTAGTAAGGTCTGGTCTACTCATTTTTATTTATCCTTTAGACAAAAATGCATCGAGTTTTTCTCGAGCAACAGGTGTGTTTCGTAGCCTAACTAATTCACATTGTTCAACAGCAACCGCAGCGGACCAACCTTCGCGGATACCAGTTTCAACAGCAAGGAAAACGCCATTTGCTGCCTCAGTAAGTTCAATTGTATCTTTTGCCGTTGCGAGCGCCTTGGAATATTTGTCGCTTGCATCCGGAATAATTGCTTTTGGTGTATCGCCAGACGCGGTTTGGTTTTGAAGCCACGCTTCGCACGCTGTGGTTAATTCTTCTGGTGTTTCAACAAGAACATCAATAAGCCCATCAGGCAAATCGGAAATCATAAATGGAGTACCCGTCGCAGTTGCACATATGGCAGCTACAGGGTCAATTCGAGCAGGGAGCATTTGCGACCCACCCCAGCCCGGGCAAAGACCAAGACCAGCTTCTGGGAGACCGATTGGATACGGCTTGCCCTTGCTGGTTGTTTTTGATGCAATCAGTCCATCGCAGTGCATGGCGACTTCAAGGCCACCGCCAAGTGTTGCGCCATTGATGCACGCAACAGTCGGATAGGGGAGTGATGCGATTCGACCAAATACGGTGGTGCCAAATGCAAGGTAGGCATGGAGCCCAGGGCTGTCGAGAGTATCGATTTCAGCAAGATCAGCACCAGCTACAAAGACACGCGCGCAATCACTGCGAAGTATGAGGCCAACAATTCCATTGAGTTGCTCAATTTCATCGAGTGCAGTGTTCAGGCGCTGGATGAGAGCTCTGTCGAGCACGACGACGGGGCGGTCGCCGCCATTGAGCCAAAGCGTTGCTATTCCAGCTTTATTTACTTCAATGTTAAGGGTGTTTTGTTGGATGGATGTTGCCATAAAATCTTTCTGTATTTCCCCGTTTTTATGCTGTTTCACGCCGTTTACTGCGCCCCTCATTGTACCAGATTCCTAACATCAACGGTAGTTGCAACTGCACGCACCCATTCACTCACCGCCTAATTTTATTGACTCAGAGCCAATTAAATTAATTGGCTCTGAGTCAATAAATCGTTGTTTTTGGTTTAAAAAACGCCCCTAAGCAATAAATTGACTCTGGGTGAATCAAACTCCTTGCTGAGGAGGTATTGCGAAGTTCTATTTTGAATAAATAGGGCGAAGGCGGGCTTGCGCCTCTTCGCCACCGATGATTTTAGCGGATAAATCAGCGCCTTTTTGTAAAATATCGTCGTTTAATGACCCGTCAAGCTCATTTAACCACCGTTTTGTTGTGGCAAGGGCGTCCTTCCCGCCCTTTGCTAGATTTTCAGCAAAATCCCTTACGGCCACCGGTAACTCCGTCAATTCACATAAATGCGTCGCTAATCCAGCTTTAAACCCCTGTTCTCCGTTCATTGTCCCACCCGCGAGCAACATCGCCCGAGCTCTTCCAGCACCCAGTTTCTTAATTAGCCACGGCGCAACGACAGCAGGGCAGACACCAAGGTCAACTTCTGGATAGCCAAGCTTCGACTCAG
>CAWLAZ010000143.1:0-4269 GCA_963854955.1 Phycisphaerae bacterium
ATATTCTTGGTGACCAACCACTGCCAAATGCAATCACACGCAATTTCCCTGCGCTTGAAAACAAAATCACCCTGCTTGCTGCCATTGCTATTGGGACAGTAACGCTCGCTCTTATTGCACTCGCCTTTAGTATTCGCGCACGGTGGATTGCAACAAGAACAACGAAGCGTATTCAAGTTTCACTCAGGCGAAAAGCGTTTCTCCATGCAACATCTTTGCCCTTGCATCGTGTGCACCAACTTCGTTCCGGCGGAGCCGCTTCACTTGTTCGCGAAGATGCTGGCGCAATCGGCGAACTTGTTTTTGGGCTTTGCTATAACCCTTGGCGAGCGATTATTCAACTTGTTGGAATCCTTCTCATTTTACTTTTTGTCGATTGGCGACTTCTACTCTTCTCTGTTGTGCTTTTTCCTATTGTTTTTTTCACGCACCGTACATGGATAAGTCGAATACGCCCACTCTGGCGTTCAATCAGAGGCACAAGACAATTTTGCGACGCAATGGTGACCGAATCATTTGGCGGTGCACGTGTTGTTCGCAGTTTTTCTCGGCAGCGAACTGAGGCTTCCAATTGGATTCGCTCAAATCACTTGCTCGTACGTAAGGAATTACTTGCCTGGTGGCTTTCTCGTGGAATTGATATTGCGTGGTCTGTGCTTATCCCAATAGCAACTGCTGCACTTCTTTGGTACGGCGGTTGGCAAGTGTTGCACGACCGTGAACTCATTGCAACAGGAGAACTTACTGCCTCTGAAGCAGTTACTGCTGGCGATCTGGTCATGTTTTTGACGTACTTGGCGATGCTCATGGGGCCACTTGCAACATTAGCTGAAAGCGCAACTCAATTACAAAACTCCCTTGCAGCATTAGACCGTGTTCTAGATTTGTTCAGAGAGCCTACTGAACAAGACGAGCATCTTGGCGGCAAAATTGTCACGACAAAAAACAGCCGAGGATTAATCAAATTCAATGACGTCTATTTTAAATACCCTGGAACAGATTCTGATGTACTACATAACATTTCTTTTGAAGCAAAAGAAGGTCAAACTATTGCACTTGTTGGTCCAAGCGGTTCTGGTAAAACAACACTGTGCAATCTAGTAGCCGCATTTTACAATTATTCAAGTGGAAGCATTGAACTAGATGGAACTACGTTAAAAGAAATCAATTTAAGTTCATATCGAAGGCTTCTTGGCATTGTTGAACAAGATATTTTCTTATTCGAGGGAACAATCGCAAGTAATATTGCATACGGTAAACGAGGAGCAACACCTGAACAAATTCAGCAAGCTGCAGTACAAGCAGCTGCGCATGATTTTATTAGCGAATTTAAAAAACAATACCAAACAGAAATTGGCGAACGTGGCGTCAAACTTAGCGGCGGGCAACGCCAACGCATTGCAATTGCTCGTGCACTATTAGCAGACCCACGTATACTTATATTAGATGAAGCAACAAGTAATTTAGACACAGAGTCAGAACGACTCATTCAACATAGCCTGTCAACGCTTCTGAAGAACAGAACAAGTTTTGTTATTGCACACCGCCTAAGTACTATTCGTGATGCTGATTTGATCCTTGTCCTTGACAAAGGACGCATTATTGAATCTGGCACACACGAAGCACTCATGGAACGCAGTGAACGGTATCACGATATGGTTATTCTTCAAATACAACCACAAAATTAAGTAGCCGAGGGTTAATTAGTTTGCGTTGTATTCCGCTTCCCCAAACCCAAGAATTGGCCAGAAAATGAAAGGCAAGAAAATAAGACCTAAGGTCGTGCCAATATTGCGCCCAAAACGTTTTGAAATTTCATGCACTACGATGAACCCAATAACGAAATTAACAATTGGTACTAGGCATAAAAGTACCCACCAAAGCGGTTTCTTCGCAACCAGCATCGCAATAAAGACTTGAACTACTGGAATGCAAGCCAAGATTCCAGGTTGCCCAGCTTTGCTCGCTGTTTTCCATACACCTGCCCAGCAAATTAATTGAAGTGCTGCGCCGATGATTATCAAGAAGAGAAATACTCCTGCTATCGCTCCCCCTGCTGCGCCTACTACTAATGGATCATTAACTATTGTTGTATCTGTATTAGTGATTTGGGCAAGTATCATTTTTAGTTTCCTTTATGAGCTTTTCTTGTAGTTTTTGCAAGCATGTCTTGCAAGGCAGTAAAACCTTGCCATTGCTGTGATTGAATTATAGTAACAACATTGCCTTCTTTATGTTAATTAATGCTTTTACCTATAATCATTTTGTAATCACATTGCCATCCCTTTTTATTAAAACAAGAGTACTGCTTTTAATTTTACGTCTTGATTACAAGCACTACAGATTACTGTATATAACGTGCAATAAAGCCTGTAATAGGGTAGAATGAGGGGCTACCCATTTGGAGACTGAACCATGATTATTGGTGTACCTAAAGAACTTCATCCCAACGAACGAAGAGTCGCACTCATACCAAGAGGCGCAGAAGCTCTACGTAAAATGGGTTTTGAAGTAATTGTCCAATCTTCTGCTGGCGATGCTGCAGATTATTCAGATGCAAAATTCGAAGCAGTTGGCGCAACCATTGCAGAAGAGGCCCAAGAAATTTGGGCAAAAAGCGATATCGTCATCAAGGTGCGCGAACCACTTTCAAACGAAGTAGCGAGTATGAAAAAGGGCTCAACGCTTATCTCTTTTTTCTGGCCTGCAAAAAATGCAGACCTTCTCAAAAGCATAGGCGAAAAGCAAGTGACCGCACTGGCTATGGACTGCATCCCAAGAATTACGCGCGCTCAGAAAATGGACGCCCTAAGTTCGATGGCAAATATCGCTGGGTACAGAGCCGTTATCGAAGCTGCAAATGAATTCCCTCACTTTTTTACAGGCCAAATCACGGCTGCTGGAAAAATAGACCCAGCAAAAGTTCTTATCATTGGTGGCGGCGTTGCTGGGCTTTCAGCCGTTGGTGCGGCAAAAAGCCTTGGCGCAATTGTTCGTGCATTTGACACTCGACTTGCCGTTCGCGAACAAGTTGAAAGTTTGGGGGGAGAATTCCTTGAACTTGACTTCCCTGATGAAGATGGAGAAGGTGGTGGCGGGTACGCAAAAACAATGAGCGACGAGTTCATCAAAGCGGAAATGAAACTTTTCGCAGAACAAGCAATCGATGTCGACATTATTATCACAACTGCTCTTATTCCAGGCAAAGAAGCACCAAAACTTATTACCGCTGGCATGGTTGAGTCCATGCGCGAGGGCTCTGTCATTGTTGACCTTGCCGCTGAACAAGGTGGTAATTGCTCCCTTACAAAACCCAACGAAAAAGTTGTACACCATGGTGTGACCATTCTTGGCTATACCGATCTGCCAAGTCGAATGGCTGCTCTCTCGAGCCGCTTATACAGCGCAGGCATTGTGCACCTTCTTGACGAAATGGGTGGAGCAGAAAAATACCAAGTTGACCTTGAAAATGAAGTCATCCGCGGAGCACTTGTTCTCCAAGATGGTGCCATCATGTGGCCACCACCTAAACCAAAAAATCCGGGACCAAAATATTCTGTTGACACTGGGCTACGACCTTCTAAAGAAAAAATAGAAATTACTCCTGCACATAAAGACAGAGGAAAAATTCCGATTGTGGTGGCTATCAAGTACTCGCTTCTCCTTGCCATTGCCGCTGGTCTATACTTCGCCGCAAGTAGCCTTCCATCGGATAATGCATTTGTACAACGCTTCATCGACCAACTTACCGTCTTTGTTCTTGCATGTTTTGTCGGGTGGCAAGTCATTTGGAATGTGAAACCCGCACTACATACACCGCTGATGAGTGTTACTAATGCTATTTCTGGCATCATTATCATCGGTGGCATTTTACAAATCTCACGCCCAGAACTTACTATCAGTGTCATCCTTGGCGCCGCTGCAATTCTTCTTGCAGCCATCAATGTCGTTGGAGGCTTCCTCGTTACAAACCGTATGCTCGCGATGTTTAGGCAGTAATTTCATGTCAAATAATGTAGTAATTATCTTATATATCATCTCTGCCGTGCTCTTTATTTTGAGCCTTGGCGGTCTATCCAATCAAGAGAGTGCACGCAGAGGAAACTGGTTTGGCATTTTCGGAATGCTCATAGCACTTGTTGCAGTCACTTGTAGCGAAACTGTTACGGCATACGGCATTCTCGCTATTTCGATTTTCCCCGCCGTTCTTATCGGTGGAGTACTCGCAGCTCGTGTTAAAATGACTGAAATGCCACAACTTGTTGCAAT
>CAWLAZ010000144.1:0-4264 GCA_963854955.1 Phycisphaerae bacterium
CAAAAAATGCGAAAGCGTTGTTTGGGACTGAGTTCTTGGGGTGGATTATGATAGAGATTCTCGTGAAAAGCTTACTTTTCTAAGAGATGCTCTGTCATAAGACACTGTGGCGTTGCGAAGCAACGGCATGGAGCTTCAATAAAAAACCCTGCTTTTGCAGGGCTTTTTATTGAAGCTCCCCCAATTGGACTCGAACCAATGACCTAGCGGTTAACAGCCGCTCGCTCTACCAACTGAGCTATAGGGGATAAGAACGTGGAAGTATAGCAAAATGCGAGCATTCGCCAATAGGGGTTGAAGAAATTGCTGATGATTCCTACAATATGGGGCTCCCCAGCAATTTTGGGGAATTTGGAGCCCCACTATGAAAAACGAAATCCATCCTGAATACCATAACGATTGCAAAGTTTTCTATCGAGGCGAGCACGTCATGACAATCGGCGCAACTGTCCCTGAAATGCATGTTGACATCTGGTCTGGATCACATCCTTTTTACACAGGCAAAGCATCGTTTGTTGATGCAGCAGGCCGTGTTGAGAAGTTCCAAAACAAATTCAAAGGCAATTACTTCCAGAATAAGAAGTAAGGCAGTGACAGTCACATTCTCTTTATAGATGAAGACTGACCTTAACTAAAGACAATGTTTGTACACTGGAAAATATTTCCAGAATAACACTAATATAGTTTCGCTTCTAATTTTACGAATGCTTTGTTCTGTTGATCCCACATGAGCTTTGCATGGAGTAGCTTAGTTTGCAAATCATATTCTTCCTGCTTTGCACGTTGAATTGTGGTCAATTCGTCAATGAACTTTTTGTGGCTGATTGTTGTATCTCTCTTATTTACGAATAGCTTCACGTAAATTTTTCTTTGCTGTATTCGAATTACTAATAGCATGCCAGACCAAGACATGACTGCTCATGCAAAATCATGGACTAAAAACAACTTCACTTCGATAGTAGGACAGGCTTGCGATGAGCTAAATGCTATTAGAATTGTTACGATAACCCGTACGCTCTTCAGCATATATCCGTTTCCGTTTCCTTGCGACTCCATATAGTATGCCTACTTTTTGATAGTTCCAGCGAAATTTTTAAATATATATAAACATATGCGTGTTTACTGTAAACAAGTGGCCTAAAAGGGATCTGACCCTTAAGCAGTGGTTGATGTCCTTGAACTAGTGCCAGGTCCTTCCTTCACTCTTCCGTTCATCAACGCTAACAGAAAAACTGCACCAAATTACATGCGGCGACTTTAGTTTAAGACCAGACCCATCGTCTGACCCCAATGGTACCTCATGCTCAACTGTTGGGTAGTATGCGTATATGCCTGAGCGTATTCCCGAAAATGTTGTTGAACTATTGCGAGAGATTGTTGTGCAACACGACAATCTCAAAGAGCAGTTGCTCGACCCTGAAGTGCTTACGAACCATCGAAAAGTTACATCGCTCTCTATAAAAAAAGCCGCAATCGCCCCGCTTGTCGAGCAGTTTGATTCGTACGAATCTGCACTGTCCCAACTAGGAGAATGCGAAGAGTTAGTTGCAGGTGATGATGCAGAAGTCGCGGCACTAGCAAAAGAAGAATTGCCCAAACTCGATTCAAAACTCACCAAACTGACTGAGACCATTCAAAAACAACTCGTTACCGCAGACGAGCAATCAGTCGGTTCGGTTATTCTTGAAGTTCGCGCTGGCGTCGGTGGCGATGAAGCAACAATTTGGGCTAGAGACCTCGAGGATATGTATCGAAGATTCGCTTCTTTCCGGGGGTGGAAGATTGAAGAGATTGGTGGCACGAAGGCAATCACTCTTTGCATCGCAGGCGAGGGCGTGTGGACAAACCTAGGATTCGAATGTGGTACGCACCAAGTCAAACGTGTACCCGCAACCGAAACACAGGGGCGCATTCACACATCAACTGCTACTGTTGCTGTGTTGCCAGAACCCGAAGAAGTTGAAGTTGATCTTGATCCAAAAGATGTTAAAGAATCAATCACGACATCGACAGGTCCCGGAGGTCAAAATGTCAACAAGGTCGCAACAGCGGTGCATCTTATCCACGAACCAACTGGCATTGAAGTTCGAATGCAAGACACAAAAAGCCAAGCGCAAAATCGAGAAAAAGCGTGGAAGTTACTCCGTGCTCGATTGTTTGAAGTACAAAAAGCAAAAATAGATGCAGAGCGTGCGCAAAAAAGAAATTCTATGATTGGCTCTGGTAGTCGTGCTGAAAAAATTAGAACATACAGGTTTAAAGATAATCTCATCGTCGATCATCGAGTTAGTGGGAATTACAATTTATCCGACATAATGTCAGGTAACATGCAACCAATGATTGACCAACTTATTGAAGCAGAAACTGCACAACGCTTAGCGGAGTTATAACTTGCTACACCCAGATGAAACCGTAAACATAGACCATGTCATTCCAATTGTGATTGGTGCGCACTTGTGCGCTGAACTTGGCGATCGACGGCGTGGCTATTATCTCGGTGAAGCTATGGTTCAATGGATGGAGCAACATGAGATAACCGGTCCACCGTGGCCGCTTGTGTGCAGCGACTTGTGGTACCTCAACGATACTGAACTACGCGCCCGCCCTACTATTTGTATAGGACAGCCAGAAATTAACGCGGCAACTGCTGCGCTTTCGCCAAAACTCGGAACAATCCTTCTCGTTGACGATGCCTACCGAATTCAGGGCGATCCCGAGTATGTTGATTTGAAGTGCGCACTTTGGGGAATCGATGATGCACACACCAACCAATGCGTCGAACAATTCATAAAAAACTCGCTCCCACACTTCCTTGGCGCAATTTTCGGAGTTTCTGTTGAAAAGTAACGCCAAGTAGCGTACCCTGTAACTGCGGATGAGCGTGGCTAGACACCAGCTTGCTTTTTACTACACGGAACTATGCGCATGAAACACCCTCAAACAATCCGCCGACTCGGCTTCACCCTCATCGAAATTCTCGTCGTCATTGCAATCATTGCAGTCCTCGCGAGTATCTTGCTTCCTGCACTGCAAAAAGTGCAAGAAACGGCAAAGAAAACGAAGACATCAAGTTTGATGCAAGCGTTTGCTCGGGCATGCGATGAATTCGCACTTGACCACGGGCGTTACCCTGGTTTGATTCCAGACTCTGCAGTAAACGGCACAAATATTACCTCCACACAAAATGCCTTACTCGAGCTAATGGGTGGCGCGCGCGCTGTGAACACGCAATCGCCTCAAACTGTATTGAATGAATACGATGATTTTGCGGCAAACTCAACCATCCTGACAGCTGTAACTGATCCAGCGAGCGGCTTGGTGTGGAGCATTGCTTTTAACGAATCACGGTTTGGTGAAGGACCATGGATTAACGGACGAGCATACGAACCATACTTCAGCCCGAAATCAAGCGATTTGAAATATGTACCGTTTGATACAGACAATTCTGCGTTATTTGAATATCCATCACTTGTTGATGCGTGGGACATTCCAATTATTTACCTTCGCGCTGGTCGCAAAAACGGTGTGATTATTGACGATGCTGTCAATGGCAGACTTCCGCAATTTGACCTTCCGGGCATGAATGATTATTTCCAAGATGCCATCAACACGAACGGAAGCATCATCGGGCCTTCCATTTCACCGAATGACCAAACGAGAATTGCATGGCTCACATTGTTGCTCGCGCACCCAACGTTTTGGGAGATTGACGCTTCAAATGCTGGAAGTGAATTTGACATGGGCACAGCGTGGGGCACATCACGCGGTCGATACATGTTACTTTCAGCAGGCCCAGACAATATCTATCTTGAAATTTCAAACGAACAAGTGCATCTAAATCAAGAAATCGATTCGCAAAGTCCTACATCCAGTTTACTTACTCCCACAGATGGCACCGTGACTCCAAAGATGATGGAAACATTTGACGACGTCGTCGTCTACGGCGGCGCGTAAACTTTCGAAGGTCCGAGGGTCATGTCGACATGACCCTCAAAAAAAGGCCTGATGCACAATAGTGCAACAGGCCTTTTTTTTAATTGTCTAACAGAATAACTTACACAAACAAGTTTTGCGCGTCGATGAATTCGACAACTTTTGCAACACATGTTTCAAGATCATCTACATGTGTCTTGATGTGCAGGTCAGGCGTTGTTGGTTCTTCATACGGGTCATCAATTCCTGTGAATCCCTTGATTTCGCCAGCGCGTGCCTTCTTGTAAAGACCTTTAGGATCGCGTTCTTCAGCAGCTTCAAGTGAGCAATC
>CAWLAZ010000145.1:0-4245 GCA_963854955.1 Phycisphaerae bacterium
CCCCGAAAACCGACCATCGTGCCAAAGAGGATGTCTGTACCCAACGCCCCAAAGTGGTGGCGTTTTTAATTCTTGCCCGTTGGCTTGGCCTTGCACAATGCCGTCGCCAGCAAGTCCCATGTCGTGGAGTAAAAAATCGCTGTACGGTCGAATGAGAACATTTCGCAAGAGTGGTTCAATGTCTGGCGCATTCGAGGTAGTGAAAGACGGCGTATGGCACACGGCGCAGCCAAGGTCATTAAAAATAATTTCGCCCTGAATTCCAAATTTTGGAGTTTGGGGAGGAGGTGCAAGGAGACGTTGGAAGTCTGTGACACGATCGATAAAGTCATACCCCTCGCTGTCAGGTCCATCTTCAGGGTCTGCAACAGTGTCGCAGTTAGCGAGTAACTCTTCGTCACCATTTGGAGCGTTGTCAAAAGGAAGGAATCGGTTACTCAACCCCATTTCATTCTGTGCTGCATCTGCAGAAAATGTTAACACAGAAGCAACCTGGGCTTTCCAGCCAAACCGTCCGACATGGAGTTCATCGGTAGGATCTTCGAAGTTTGAGACCATATGCGCTTTTCCACGTTGGGCTAGGGGTTGCAAATCTCTGTTTGCAAGCAGGTCTGCATCGCTTATTGCTTCTACAAGTCCATAAGCAAGGATGCCGTTTGTCACTCGAAGCGTAGTAACATTCGCATCAGGTGGCACAAATTCAGTGCAATCATCGTTAATTGCTTCAGATTGAAGCAGTGATCCACCTAGATCAGCGAGCGGATCAAAACCACCTTTTTTACCAATGAAGCCAAATCGAGTGACGGTTTGTGCACCTGGTCCGCCGACGGGATTGTTGTGGCAGTTACTGCAACTTGTCTTGTTAAATATTGGACCAAGTCCACCTTCAACAGTTAATTCTTGTTGGTACGCAGTTTTGCCAAGCAAAAATCGTTGAATTAGGTCACCGGTAAGATTTTGGAGGCGCGCTCCTGGTCTTGGTTGGGGTTCTTGAGCAAAAGAAGTCCCCACGGGAGAGCAAACAAGCATTATTGCCGTAATAACAATCATTTTGGTTGGCATGCGGGCCTCTCCTTTCTCTATAGTAGATACGATATATCTCACAAAGAGGTTGCACCTAAATGTACGCCAATACACACCCTAATTCAATCTTTAAACCGCTTATTTGTCTTGTTATCTTAGTTTTTTTAGGTTGTGAGGGCACAGTTAGTGAACAGGTCAAGCTTCATTCGAGCTTAAAAAGGCACCATGTCCTCATTCAAGAGGGCAATTCCGGATCTGCAAGGGTTCGTCTTATACAATTTATGGAGTTAAATGGCGAGACAAGTCATCCACTTTTTCTTATGGGATTGAGCTACCACAGTGAAAAAAAATACGCCAAAGCGGCGGAGTGGTTTACTAAATCAACAGTAGCATTTGAAGACCCGTTCCCACTTGCTTGGCATTACTTAGGTTGGTCGCAGTTGTATTTAGGTGCAATCGAAGGTTCGCAGATTTCATTTGAACATTATTTGCGAACGAATCCTGATGAGCCGGATTCACTTTTTGCACTCGGTTTGCTCGCAATGGAAAGCGGCGACTTAAAAAAAGCAGAAGCCATTTTTAACACTGTTGTTCGATTGGCGGTCACCAACAATGCAATTCGCGCCAAAGCACTTGCCCGTTGGGCGGATACATTAACGGAATGCAACGATTGGGAAGCTTCACTTCCTAAGTACAAAGAAGCAATAGAAATCAACCCTGATTTATACGAGGCATGGTTTAGGTATGCAAAAGTTCTGCAACGTCTTGGCAGGGCGGAAGAAGCAGATAAGGCGCTCGTTGAATTTGAACATGCACGCAAACGAGTTCGTCCAGATTTGTATCTGCAAACGAGGTTCCCTGAATGAAACGAATCGCTTTAGTACTGGTAGCGGTTAGTTGCCAAGAATCGCAAGTGCAAGAACAATCGAAGATTGTATTCACTGATGTGCAAACAACTATCGCTCCGACTGTGTGTGGATCAGAAACCCCAATATCAATTATTGAAGTGAATGGGACGGGGCTCGCGTTGTTTGATTTTGACAACGACGACGATTTGGATTTGTTTGTTGTGAATGCATCCAACAATCCGTGTCGTTTGTATGAAAATGTCGGAGAAGATTCAATTGCATTTATTGATGTGACAGAACAATTAGGAATACATATTCAGCGTTGGGCAACCGGCGTTGCTGTGGGCGACATAAACGGAGATGGATTTGAAGATTTGTATATAACGTGCCATGGGCCAAATGCACTTCTCTTGAATCATGGAGGGGAAATTTTTGAAGAAGTGGCAGAGAAAGCAGGCGTCGCGGATGTGGGCTGGGGAACGAGTGCACGGTTTGGTGACCTTGACGGCGATGGCGATATGGACTTATATGTGTGCAATTATTTAGAGTTTGACTTTGAAAATCCACCAGCCATTGCTGTGTATAAAGGTCAGGCAGTGCTCGGAGGCCCTCACGGTATGACACCGGAACTGGATGTTGTTTTTGAAAATAAAGGTGACGGTATATTTCGTGATGCGACAAAGGCGTGGGGGTTCGACAGTGAACCGGCATTCACTTTGAATGCCGCTATTCTTGATTTTACCGGCGACGGTTTGCAGGACGTGTTTGTAGGAAACGATTCGATGGCGAATCACCTATTCATAAACACAGGGGAGACGCCAACACGATTTGAAAACAGAGCGGTGCAAACAGGTTCAGCCACAAATGGTGACGGCGCAATGCAGGCAACGATGGGAATTGCAGTTGCAGATGTAAATAATAATGGACGACCTGATATTTTTACTACAAATTTTTCAAGCGACACCAATACGTTATTGCTGAATGATGCATCTGGATTTTTTGATGACCGTACAAAGCGATATGGATTGGGGTTGCTGAGCAGAACACTTCTTGGTTGGACGTGTGGATTTCATGATTTTGATTTAGACGGCGATGAAGATTTATTTATAGTGAACGGGCATGTGTATCCAAATGCAACTATGGAAACGATGGACAGCAATCGTTCGCAACCTGTTTTACTTATGGAACGCACCAGTACTCGATTTGAGCAAGTTCCAATCTTAGGCGAGTACCGAGATCGCGCAGCTGTTTTTGGAGACTTAGATAACGACGGCGATATCGACGTTATTATTGCGCAGCGGAGTGGCGACATCCGTGTGGTACGAAATGATTCCCAACATCCGCCGCCACTTACAATCGCATTAGAAAGTTCTTGCTTGGGTGCAAAACTTGATGTTCTTTACAAAGATGGAAGCAGGGCCACTCGATGGATTACCGATGGTTTTGGATTTCAATCATCGAGCCTTTCTAATAGATTAGTGCTCGCAAAACCTGTCGCTTCCTTAGAAGTAACATGGCCCGACGGTAAAAAACAAATGTATACCCACTTGCCAAACGCCGGCATCTTCACCATACATTAAGGGTTGGGCCCTGTACCCGACCCTAGACCCGACCCCGGACCCTAGACCCTGAACCCGATCCCGGACCCGACCCTAGGTGGCTAGGGGGTGTGGGTTGTGCGATTGACGGTGAAGCGTAATCTTTGGATATCGACGAGGACTGTTTGTGCCGCCGAGGGGTCCCAGAATGTGACGACTGCATTTTTGGCGTCAAGCGATACAACGCACGAAGAAACGCCCTCCACTCGAAGCACTTCTGCTGTAATTGATTGCACGCAACCCTCGCAATGCATCCCTTCGATGGAATACGTGATAACAGTTTGCGTTGCTGGTTCTTTAGAACAACCAACAAGCAGCAAAAGCAGGCACAGAATGAAACGAATCATCGTTTAAGGACGTTTGCTTTTGCATATTTTTTACCGAGGATGGTTTGCGCGTTTGCGCCCATCCAATCTTCAAGCACCGCGGTGTAGACTTCTCTAAAATCAGTATTAAATTTTAAGTCACCGTTGTCGAGATCAGTAAGTGAAGGGTGTTTTCCAATCAATCCATTTTGTACATTGTCCCCTATCAAGAACATTGGCGCGGCAGTGCCGTGGTCAGTGCCGGCAGAACCATTCTGCGCAACACGGCGACCAAATTCGCTAAAGACCATGGTTACCACTTTGCCAGAGTTCCCTTGTTTTGTTAGATCTTTCTGGAATGTGTTCAGCGCATCACCAAGTTGGCGCATGAGGTTTGCATGGTTATTTAACTGATTGGCATGTGTATCAAATCCACTAAGACTCGCGTAGTACACTCTAGTTGGTAAGTCA
>CAWLAZ010000146.1:0-4214 GCA_963854955.1 Phycisphaerae bacterium
AGATGATGATGGATATGCGGATGTGATAGTAGCAAATACCGGCGCATCTACAGTGTCAGTACTAATGAGATTAAGTGATTTTTCATTCGGTGAAGAGGATGTCTTTGAAGTTGGAGACGAACCCGTAGGAATTGCTTTGTTAGATTACGATGGAGATTCGGATTTAGATTTGGCAGTTATCTCAAATGATGATCAAGGTAATCGTGTTGTTTCTGTTTATCGAAATGACTCTTCGCTTAATCCAGGTAACGGAGTTACATTCTCCTTAGAGCAAGTATTTGATGAATATCAATCGCCACTATTAATTGGTAGCGGTACTATCGATAATGATGACGCAGATGATTTAGTTTCTATTGTTGCAAGCCCAGGATTTCGTGGTACAGAAAATACAACAGTTATTTTGCGGTCAATTTCTGAAGGCGAAGTTTGTCTTGCGGATTTCGATTCTAACAATGTAGTTGATGTCTTGGATCTACTTATATTAATCGCCTCTTGGGGTGCGGCAGACGCTGATTTAAATGGAGATGGATACACGAATGTACATGATATGCTTATCCTGATTGGCGCTTGGGGATCTTGCCCATAATTTACTTTTGGCAATGGGGGATGCGCCTCATTCCTTGACCAAAGTGCTTGGATAAACCAGAAAAAGCAAAGAAGTATATATGTTTGTTTTTTAAAAATAATGTATGCATGAAACAAAATGCAACGAACTTGTACATGTTGTCTTATATACTGACTATTCTGAAGGATAGGTGGCAGAGCGGTTGAATGCGCTAGTCTCGAAAACTAGTATACGCTTCGGCGTATCGAGGGTTCGAATCCCTCCCTGTCCGTTTTTTGAAGGCTATTTCCATTAGCGAAGGTATCAATATTGTATAAGAGTTGCTCTAGGGCGTATTTCTGTCGTTTTTATAGGGTAGCTACTTACCTATATTTACAAAAATTAGATTGCAAAAATTAGTTTTATTTTTTTACTTGGATTAGTTTGGCTTTCAGGTTAGACTTGAAGTTCCTTTTAGATGAGAAGGAACAATGAAGAGACTAATTACTACTTATTTGTCGACGCTGCGTCGCCATAAACTAAGGAAGAGAAAATCTAATGAATAAATCAACTACTATCTTACTAACCCTTTTGTGTGTCACTCCAATTTCATTCGCAGAGACGCATATTGTTGAGGCTTATAGTATGACATTCGAACCTGCTGTTGTAACTGTTCAGCCCGGCGATGTTATTCGCTGGGAATATGTCACGGGGTATCCACATGATGTTACTTCCGGAGTGAAATGTAGCCACGACGGGTACTTATATTTAGATATACCTACAAGTCCAGGCGGTTCTGTTGAATGGACAGTTCCTGAAGATGCGCCATCTGAAATTCCATATTTCTGTGAACTTCACTGTGGCAGCGGCATGACAGGCATGATAAATGTGGAGGTGCCTCAAGGCAGCATGCACATTGGTATTGTGACAATAACAAACCCAATGAATATGAGCTATACCCTCAACTCGGATGATACGGGGACAATTTCAATTGAAGGTATTGCTTCAAATGCTTCTTCATTCGCATTGGGTGTAGATATTGAAGAAAACGATGTCGATGCTGAAATCACTGTTTCAACATTGGGCTCTGCAAGTGTCAATATAATTGATATTGATACTGGAGTTGACACATCGTTAACATCTGGAACATACACATTATTGAGTACAAAGAAATATATGTTCTATGGCGATGCCGGTGACAGTACCTTTGATTTTACAATCACATGGCCAGAAACAGGATTTGAAGAAGGTGTAAAGATGGCTGGATTAGACTTTTCTAACGCAAACGTTAGTTCGATGGGCGATGCAATGATGTTCACTGCGCCAAGTCCAGGATCAACCGGATTCGTCTATTTAGAAGGCGAAGGTGAGGTGTTCTTAGGATTAGTTGGAGATGTCACTTGCGCAACATTGACATTGCCTGCAAGTGGAGAGGAAGGAATTGTTTCAGTGCCAGCAGGGGCTCACACTATTGCACTGGCCGGTTATGGAATGCTTTGGTTCCCCGAAGACGGAGACGGAGGCGGTTCAGATTTTCCAGAAGATGTCAGTGGGGATGGTGTCGTTGATGTTACGGACCTTCTTGCAATCATTGCCGCCTGGGGAGCAACATCTCCGTAGCCCACAGAAGTTTGTAATAAAGATAAGATATAGGAGTAATGGCTCCTGAAATCCCACATGATCAACCTAGCATTGAGTCGCCGCTCTCAGGTGAGCGACTCGATGTTTTAGCATCTCAAGTTGCGGCTTCTATTCAAGATGATCAGCGAACGTGTCATCTTACGACAAGCTACTTGCCAAGTCGGCGCGAGGTAATCGGTGTGCTTGAGCGAATGAGTTGGTTATTGTTCCCAGGTTTTCATGGACCGCGCGAAATCGATAGTAAGCAATTGCAATCGCATACTCGCCAATTACTTTCGGGCATTGCGGGTCCACTGTTTCATCAAATTGCAGGTGCACTTCGGTATGCAGAAACCACTGGCTCGATTACGTTTAGTGAACACTGCCCAGATTGCGATGAGCGTGCACGCGAAATAGTAGATTCATTTCTAGAAAGCATTCCCGCTCTGCGTGCACGACTATCGCTTGATGTACAAGCGGCATACGACGGAGACCCCGCTGCTCACCATACAGACGAAGCCATTTTTTGTTATCCAGGTATTCGAGCGCTGTGGATGCATCGCATTGCACATGAGTTATATACATTTCATGTGCCGCTTATTCCTCGGATTATCGCGGAACATGCGCATGAGTTAACAGGCATCGATATTCATCCCGGCGCAACAATTGGTAAATCTTTTTTTATAGATCACGGAACCGGTGTTGTCATCGGCGAAACTACGATCATCGGCAATCATTGCAAGGTGTACCAAGGGGTAACGCTTGGTGCACGAAGTTTCGAGCGAGATGTTGACGGCAGTTTGAAGCGCGGGACGAAAAGGCACCCGACACTCGGCAACCATGTAACTGTATATGCAGGCGCTACTATCCTAGGCGGCGACACAATGATTGGCGATAAATGTGTCATTGCAGGTGGTATTTTTCTTGTTCGCTCTATAGAGGCAAGTCATACTGTGCGAGGGCCAAAAGCGGCAGTACGATTAAATGAGAATCGCGAAGATTTCAGTTAACTCTAAATCTGCTAAAATAGGTATCTATGAATACAGAACTTAATAGCGGATACGACACTATCTCAACACCTCTTGGTGACAGAATTGTTTACCGGCTTGACGTACTTGGCTCACTTGAAACAATGCCATATTCCATTCGGATTTTGCTTGAATCCTGTTTGCGGCATTGCGGAGATGGGATTGTCACTTCGCAAGACGTGCAAGCACTTGCTGCGTACGATGCGACTAATGTTGGCGAGGTTGAGATTCCATTTACACCAGGGCGCGTAGTTTTACAGGATTTTACTGGAGTGCCTGCTGTCGTTGACCTTGCTGCGATGCGCAGTGCGGTTGTTCGCATGACGGGTAATGAAGACGCTGCTAAAAAAGTTAATCCCTTGGTACCTTGTGATCTTGTTATTGATCACTCAGTCCAAGTAGATGCTTTTAACTCAGGAGAAGCATTGACAATCAATGGCGAAAAAGAATTTGAACGCAATAACGAACGTTATGAATTTCTAAAATGGGGGCAAGGTTCTTTTGATAATTTTCGAGTGGTTCCTCCGGCGACGGGAATTGTGCATCAGGTTAATCTTGAATATTTAGCAAAAGTAACGTGGGACCATGAAGGCACGTTGTACCCAGACAGTTTAGTCGGGACAGATTCACATACAACAATGATTAATGGACTTGGGGTATTGGGTTGGGGTGTTGGTGGAATTGAAGCAGAAGCGGTAATGCTTGGACAACCAATTTATATGTTGATTCCAGAAGTAGTTGGCATGAAACTCTCAGGTAAATTGCAAGAAGGTGTAACCGCAACTGACCTTGTTCTTCGAGTTACTGAAATGCTTCGGGCGCACGGCGTAGTTGGCAAGTTTGTTGAATTTTATGGTGAAGCACTTGCAGATATGCCATTGGCAACAAGGGCGACATTGGCAAACATGGCGCCAGAATACGGCGCGACTATGGGTTTCTTTCCTGTTGACGAGCAAACGACTAAGTACATGCATCTCACTGGTCGAGACGAGAAACTAATCGAAACGGTTGAGCAGTACTGC
>CAWLAZ010000147.1:0-4122 GCA_963854955.1 Phycisphaerae bacterium
TGACGACTACAGTGCCGGGCATTCACGCCATTACTGGTGCTCGAGTTCTTTGTAAATTAGGCGATTCCGTAACAACAGATCATATTTCACCAGCTGGCAACATCGGTTCGGCATCTCCAGCAGGAATGTTTCTTCAAGACCAAGGTGTACCTATAAGCATGTTTAACAGTTTTGGTTCTCGTCGCGGTAATGATTTGGTCATGACACGTGGTACTTTCGGGAATGTCCGAGTTAAGAACAAATTAGCTCCCGGAACTGAGGGAGGGTTTACTACAGACTTCACAACGGGCAAGGTATGTTCCATTTATGAAGCAAGTCGTAGTTACAAGGAGGCAGGGACACAATTGGTTGTCCTCTCTGGTAAAGATTACGGTATGGGTTCGTCGCGTGACTGGGCGGCGAAGGGGACAATGCTTTTAGGTGTGAAGGCAGTTATTGCGGTAAGTTACGAACGTATTCACAGAAGCAACTTAGTGGGCATGGGTGTCTTGCCCCTTGAATACATTGCTGGCCAATCGGCGGATTCTCTAGGGCTCGATGGAACAGAATCATTCATGATTGCAATTGACGAATCTTTGCAACCACGACAAATGGTGGAAGTTACGGCTTTGCATGAAAATGGCACCACGACCTCTTTTGAAACACTTTGCCGAATTGATACGCCGGTTGAAGTGGAGTACTACCGAAACGGTGGGATTTTGCATACGGTTTTGCGCAAGATGGCAACTACATAAAAAAGCCCCGTTCACGTACTTCCAGTACGCGAACGGGGGAGTGTGCCGCTAGTTTAGAGAGAGATGCGACACAAGGGGTATGGAGAGAGACTGTGTTAATCTCTGTAGAGGAGGCGCCTTTTTTATTATGCCAGCGCTATGCCAACATGGTTAGCTAATGGCCTCAAACTCGCCAGTGAAAGACATATCGATTGCGGGGTCGTATCCGTATGCTGTTTCCATGGAAATTGTTTCTTCAAGTTGATTGTGGATTTCGGTGAGTAAGTTGACGCGGGCGCGGTTTTTGCTGATTCTTGCTTCACACACGAGGACTTCCTTTGTAATCCTGTCGACGTTTGTGTTTATATTGATATTCATGTTTCTCTCATACCTTTCAGAATGCCCCTTCCTTGAGGCATCCCGTAACTTTGTTTTGCCCCCACATAGGGGCTGAAGTGGGTGTTTCGCAGCTTTTTTGCTGCACAGACCTGATAACCACTACCGTATCTTTTCCTTTCACCTTTTTACGATTTTTTCATATTTGGGTCAAAATACACCATTCATTACAAATGTAGTGCCTAACAGCAAACGATGAAGGAGCATATATTTGTTGGTTGTTGAAAGAAACACGAGTTAGTTTGGTTGTCGTGGAGCAATGGAAAAGCAACGAACAATTATTGGCCAGTGGTTGCAAAATAAGTGTCAATCAGAAAAAGAAGCACTGCTTTCAGAGCTCGGCCAACAGATGCACCAATCAAAGGATATGCCGGTTAAGGGAATCATTGAGCAACTTGCTGCCGGCCTCATGATTGCATGCGCGGATGAACTTGGTTTATCACCCATGGAATTGACGGGCCTTCTTCGAACTCCTCGAAAAGATGCACTCGCTGGTTTGGTTACGGTGTTGCACACCGACGGGTAATAAGAACAATACGTTTTTTACCAAGACGCAATGCGAAAATTGTTAACAACGGACCGGAAGCTTTTTTGTTGAGCTTTTTTTGCCATGTATTTGGATCAATTGTTTTACCACGGGTTTTGACTTCCACCTGCGTGCATCCTAAGGCGCGAACAATCTCGGCAACTTTTTCAATTCGCAATGAAGTCGTTTCAAGTATTTCAAATGCAGTGAACCACGGACTTACAGGATTATCTTTCGCTGTTAAAAGTCCGATACCAAGCGCGGGCTCTGTTGCGTCGAACGTGTTTCCTAGCGTGCCATGCAAGCCCGCTCGTTCAAGCGCAACGTTAGGTTCAAGAATCCAGTTATTCATTTCTGTTGCAAATGTCGGCTGTTCTGCTTTTTCAGAATACGAAACACCATGTTTTATTGAAGTTGCGGTTACTTTCCCCGTGTGTGTTGCAAGCGAGCCAAACCAGACAGCGCCTTGCACAAGTCGATTTTTTTCTTCTATGTATTCTATTTCAATCGGCATGGTGAGCGCGTCCATGTCTTCCGGATTAATTGCAGGGGATAGTTTTATGCAACCACCAGAAACGGTATTTGCAATTGTTGCAACTTCCGTAAAAGTTGGCACCATGGATTCAAGTTCAAAAATTCTTCCCGCACTGTTTCGTCTTGCAGGATCAATATGAATGACGCAATCACTTGGCAAGTTGCGCGTCGTTGCATCGTCAACGTGTACAATTTTATCTGTATTTTCTTGTGCCATCCAACATCGTAGTGGATCGTTGTCGACACCGATTGTATGTTTAGGAAGCGAATGCAAGTCGGCGCCTATCCCGCAACAAAGGTCGAAAATTTTTCCTTGTTCACTAAAACGTTTTGCTTTATGTGTTGCTATAGAAGACGATGTCGCCTGTTGCACGCCGACAGAGTCACTAATAAGAACGCTTGCGTTATCGAGTTTATATGTTGCTTTTTTTCGTGCTTCAACAAGCTCGCCTGCAACAGTAATTTCATCGACAGTCCACTGTTTGCGTAGTTTTGTCATCATTGCAACGTTGTCAAGCGAGCTTTGCGCAACCGCTTGAAGCAGAGTTTCATCGAGTATAACTTTTTTCCAACAATCAATTTTTTTCAACATAAAGAAAAAAGGTCGTTATCGCTGGAACGACCCTTTGTAGATGGTAGAAGGTATGTATGGTTTCTGCAGATAATAAATGGTTGCTTTTAGCGGAAAGAATTGTTGACGAATGGGCTGAAATTACATTTCCAAGGCCTGTAGTTGCGCTTGATGGGTATGAGCAATCGGATGGCTGTTATTGGTGTGGAGGTGGAGAAGAATCGACCATGCCATGCCCTTGTGGCAATCGGCGCATGGCATGGTTACGCACGTTTCGCCTAGGCGAATACGAATCGCCACTTGCAGAATGTATCTGTAGAGGAAAATATTCCGCCTGGTTAATGATGCTTGAACATTTGGGATTAGAATTAGGTGAGCGAATTCGCGGGTGTGTTCCACCTAACTCAATACTTGTTCCTATTCCGATGCCACTCATTCGTCGGTATTTCCGAAGGGTGGATCACACTGGCGTTCTTACAAAGTATGTTTCGCAGGCATCTGGAATTCCAATTCGGCGTGCTTTATGGCGAAAGGAGAGTGTCCCGCAGGCCGGAATGACTGCTGCGCAACGGCAAAAGATGCGTCGTAACTGTATGCTATTGCGACCTTTCCCGCGTATAAAAGGAAAGAACGCTATATTGATAGACGATGTGTTAACAACCGGTACAACGCTTAAAGTGGCAGCGAACAAACTAAAAATAGCGGGCGTAGCATCAGTTCGAGTCGGTGTTTTGGCAGTAACTAAAAGGCCGAAAAAAGGCAAAAAATTATGATTTGTGCCTTGCTTAGCTGTTGACGGGGGCGCTTTGGAGGTTACAATATTCCTCCTTGCCTGTTTTTATGCAGGTTTGGATTTCTGAGGTCTTTTTTAAAGATCAAAGAAAGTGCTCTTTGAAAAGTGAACAGTTGGGAATACCGCGAGGATGTGTCAAACATTTTCCACAACACACGATGTGGCTAATGTTTTGATATCAAAATTCGGGTACCGTGTTTCACAGCATCGGTATCCTCGAACATCCTCGTGTTAAGCAATGTGTTACTTACCCAAGTAACACAATGTGTGATGTAAGAAATTAGCAAGTGAGTTTAGCCGCTTACTTGCCGCCTACTTCGGTAGGCGTGACCTGGGGCTTTTTCGTCGGAGGACAGCAATGTCTGAAGACCGAGAAGTCCTGCCACGGTTAAACGATCATTTGAAGTTATGACATCTCTTCGGAGGTGTCTTCTATGAACAACAAATTGAAGAGTTTGATCCTGGCTCAGATTGAACGCTGGCGGCATGGCTAAAACATGCAAGTCGAACGATTAAAGCTTCTTCGGAAGTGTATAAAGTGGCGTAAGGGCGAGGAATATATTTCTATGTACCCCTAAGTCAAGGATAG
>CAWLAZ010000148.1:0-4082 GCA_963854955.1 Phycisphaerae bacterium
TCTAGAAGGGTAAGGCGCTTGTGCGAATAATGGTGTTGTTGCGAAAAGAGCAACGAGTATACTAAGTAAGCGATTCATGCATCACCGCCTTTTGTTTCTTTTAGAGGTGTCGTAATTGTTATGGTTCCAAACTTTTCACTAAAGAGCGTTATATTCACATCGGAGTTTGATTCGCCTTGAAGGATCCATTTGTACCACTTGCGAGTTCCTTCGCCGTTAAGCGACCAAATCAAATTTACTTTTCGACCAGAAATAATGGTTTCGTTTGGAACATCAAGTCGAACAACGAATGGTCGTGCTCGTTTGTTTTTCTTAGCCATCGCAGTTCCAGTTGGGAACCATCCATCGTTAATGACCGCAACGGTCACTTCCCATAATCCGCTTCCAAGTTGTTTAATGCAGGGGCTGCTTAGCCGAACGTTAGGCAGCCGACTTGCGAGATCAATGAGAAATGTTGATTGTCTTTGCGTGATGGATTCTATGATATCGGTTGGCGGGAGCGTCTTAAAGTAGGGGACCCAGCCTCCAATCTCAACTTGTCCGAGTTGTGGGTGGTCAAATGGCTCCCATGGAACAAACCCCTTTCCATCTCGCTGACTATCTGAATACTCCAGCCATTTGCCTTCTTCTGAACTTGATTTCTTTTTGCCATCGTTCGTGGTAATGCGCCGAATTTCAATGCCCATCATTTTGCAATACATTTCAGCTTCTTCAAGCGACGGCGTTACTTCAGAACGTGCTTCGTCACCATCGATGTACCCAGCTTCAATGGCGGCATCATACAATTCATCCATCGTTTCCTGTGAAATATCTCCAACGCCTGATGGAGTGAGTTCTTCGTTTTCAGAAGTTTCTTCTGCATCGGAATCGATTGGTTTACTTTCCGTGTCTTTATCTTCCGTGTCTTTATCTTCCGATTTTTTTTCTTCCTTCGGACGTGTCCAAAGCGATGTTGAAAACGAAGGCACGCCGTACTGAGCATACGCCCACGCAACGAAACTTCCATCCCAGTTTACTTGTTCATAGGTTAATAGTTCGGTGATTTCTACAAATTTTTCGCTGATTCGTTTATACAGTTCGACATCTCCTTCAGAGAGTTTTTTAGGGGCGCCAGCTTTGTCCTTGCCGTTTTCACTCAAAGGTTTAGAAAGTGTGTCGTGTTGCCCGTATACTAAAATGGTTGCTATTTCTTGATGTTGCAACACAAAATCGGCAAGTGCTTTTGATTCACTCTCAGATAGTTGCCATACACCAGATCCATCACTGTGTTCTGTGTAGCCATGCATAAAGTTTTTATTAAGATCAACTCCGCCAACGCCGTCTTCGTTGTATTTTCCATCACCATCGTTGTCAATTCCCTCTGTATACAACACAAAAGAAGCAACTTGGTCCTCAAATGGTTTTGGTGTAATGTTAAGTCGGGGGTTGTCTTTGTCTGCAAGGTGTGTTGCTTTTTCTAAATCTGGAACACGCATCATGGTAACAAAACCATCGCCGTTTAAATCTTCACCGCCATCTTCGTCTTTAATGCCATCATGATCGTTGTCGTTTGGTGTTAGGTTTCTGCGTTGTTCGTGTTGCACTTCATTGAAGTAGAAATTTGCTGCATCAGGATTAACTTGTGGAATGATGTATAACTTGTGTGTTTCAAGAAGCGATGCAGTTTCCTTATGCTCCATCGCAAGTAATGTTTGCACTAAGTCGGTTGCAACTTCGGTGCCAAGTAGATGCTCTCCATCAATGCCCGCAACAAGAAGCACTGCAGATCGCATATCAATTGGGGTAGCGCCTTCTCTTGCAACTTGAATGCACTGAATTGGGTTTCCGTTCTTAGAGAATCCAATAGTTGTGACAGAGACTGATGCATGGGTCGCAACAAGAGAAGAAATTTCTTCTGCGATAGCACTTGGAGTACGCCAGTCTCGGGCGGGTTCTGGTGGTGTATCTTGAAAAGCAAACAAAAAAGTTGCAAATAAATAAGTCGTAATCATTATTGTGAATTCCTTTGAACCAATTTATGTTGAAGGTGTAGTAAACATTATATAACCAATTTTGTAAGATCCCCATGCTGTCAGGAGGCCAAACACATTACTAAGCACGACGTACATTACTGCTTGTCTAATTCGACCATCTTCGAAGAGTTCAAAAGTATCAAGAGCAAATGTAGAAAATGTTGTGAATCCACCAAGGACTCCAACAATCAAAATAAGGCGAAGAAATTCACGGTGCTGCGAAAGCGGCCCTATGAGTAGCGCGGCTATAAATCCAATAAGTGCACAACCGATGATATTCACAAACAATGTGCCAAGAGGAAAATCAGCGGGAGTCCACGATTGTCCGATGTTGGCGACAACATAGCGAAGCACGGCGCCAAGACCCCCACCAAGGGCAACGGCAATAAAAGTTGATAACTCCATAAACGCGCCCGGCAGGATTTGAACCTGCGACCTTCGCTTTAGGAAAGCGATGCTCTATCCAACTGAGCTACGAGCGCTGATGTTGGATTATAGTTTATAGTTCTTCTTCACGAAGGCGGATGACGATCTCTCGCACTGCGCGCATGACACGGCTTTTTGCATGGCGTACAGTTTCGGGTTTCATATTCAGTCGCTCACCAGCGCGTTCAGCGCTCATACCCCGCCGACCATACAGTTCAAATGCTTCCCATGTTTTCGGTTCAAACTTTGGGCGTGCTTCTGTCATTGCTTCCGACAGTAAATGTTCTGCCCACTCTCGATCAAAAGCAGCTTCGAGATCGTCTCTGGGATCTTCCGCAATACGCATTCCGTGCGTATCTAGATTTTGTTCTCGTTTTTTGCGGTACCGTTGTCGAATTGCATTCAATGTAATTCTTTTTAAGTAACCGCGGAATCGTCCCTTGCTTGGGTCGTATTCGAATTTGTCCGCGACTCTGAAAAAATTAAACAACACGGTTTGCATAATGTCATCTGCTTCACTTGAGGGCAGTCCAGCGTTTCGCGCAAATCCACAAATGATTGGACCATATCGGTCAACAAAAATTCCCCAACCCATTTCTCGATTGACGGTTTCATCAGACTTTAGCTGCAAGAGCAAGTCCATATTGGTTTCGTATCGACCATTTACGGTGCGCATAAGCGTTGGAACTTCGTCTCCTTTTTCGTGCAGCGGAGCTTTGTCTAATTCCTGAACCATGGCATCATCAAGATTTAACTCAGCGCCACCAATGTGCACAAGGAATTTCCATGGACCAATTTGAACGAGATCATCGTTGTGAAGTTCGACTTCTTCACCCAATTCCATTCGAATAGTGTTCAAGTACGTGCCGCTTCGGCTTTTTAAATCTCGGATAATCCAGTGCGATTCGTTCCATACAAACGCAGCATGTTTTCGTGAAACGTATCGGTTTGTCAACTGGTACGAGCATTCTGGGCTTCTGCCCAATACAACATATTCTCCTGGCTGCGAGTGTATATCTGGCAGTTTTTTCCCATGAATTTGGTTTAATAAGAGGGTATTTGGATGTTCCGATGTATTTGTCACAGCAGGCTCTTCGCTAAAATTGTAACATAGAGGCCGCGATTTTACCCAGATTACAATTTTTTTGCGGCGAATCATTAATTTAGTGCTATCTTAATGATAATAAACTGTATAAAACTTAGTAAAGCATAGTTTAACTAACAATGACAAAAAGCGATTTTCCAACTGATCCAAACGCCGAAACTATCGGCTTGCCAAGCGATGATTCTGGCAAGGGGAGTGTTCCGGAGTTAGGCAAGTTTGTTACGCAGGGTATGCCGTCTGAAATTGGTCGGTATAAAATTTTAGGAATTATCGCTAGTGGCGGCATGGGTGTTGTGTATGAAGCAATGCAAGAAGCACCAAGACGCCGAGTTGCCTTAAAAATTATCAAAGCAAGTGCTGCAAGTGAAATGGCATTGCGCCGATTTGAATTTGAAGGGCAAATCCTAGCTAAATTAAGTCACCCAAATATTGCGCAGATTTTCGAAGCGGGCACTTGGCAAAATGAAAATGGTGAAAACCCATTCTTTGCAATGGAATATATTCCTGGCGCGATGGGCATCGTGCAATACGCAGAAAAA
>CAWLAZ010000149.1:0-4079 GCA_963854955.1 Phycisphaerae bacterium
AAGTGTGCTTGCCTGTGCATGAAGTTCGCCAATTGCAGCCTTTTTAGCAGCGTTGATGTCAGCAGTCGCTGCGTTTTTCATTTCAGCGAGCTCGCGTGTATTGTTCGAACGAAGTTCTTCGGCAGCGGCCTTGGCGTCTTGTCTTGCTTGCGCAATCATTTCGCCGGCTTCAGTGCGTGCCTTTTTAAGTTCTTCTTCGTACTCTGCTAATGCAGCGTTTGCTTTTGCACGAGCGGCTTCAGCAGAATCGAGGTCATCGCGCAACTTCTCCTCGCGCTCGTCAAGGCCTTTGAGAATCTGTGGCCAGACGAATTTCATTGCGAGCAATAAAAAGATAACGAAAACAGCAATTGTGGTTCCGAGTGTAAGTAGCTGCACATCTACAGGAGAGGCAGAATCAGATGCAATGAAGGGAATCATCTAAGGTGGTCCTTCCAAAAGGGGTTTATGGGTAAATCCGGAAATCTCCGGGGTGATCCAACGGGCTTGTTTGCACAAACCCGTTGGACAATAAAACCCATTTTTAGAGAATGCCGAGTAGGCCAACAACAACTGCGAAGAGGGCAACGCCTTCAACAAGTGCAGCAGTAATAATCATGTTGGTACCGATTGATCCAGCCATTTCTGGTTGGCGTGCGATTGCCTCAACAGCGCTACCACCGATACGGCCAATACCAAGACCAGCGCCAAGAGCGCCGATACCAGAAGCAATACCGCCACCAATACCTTTGAAACCAGCGCTGCTAGCCTTTGCTAGCTCAACAGCACGTTCATGTGCAAGTTGTGCAGCATCTTGTGCAGCAGCAGGGTCAACAACAATCATGAGGCCAAGTGTGGCCAATGCAGTTAAAGCAACAAGCTTTTTCATAAGTTCATCCAATTCGTCAAAAGTGACTCATTTGCAAGTGTCGTGGGAACACTTCAGAAAAGAAAACATTAAAGGTTCATCCCACGTGAACCAAAATTTCGTACCTAACTAGTTGCCGCTTCTGCGTGTTCTTCATGCTCGCCGTGGTGGGACATTTGTCCAATAAATACCGTGGTCAAGAACATAAAGATAAACGCTTGCAAGAAAGCGACGAATATTTCAAGGAAACTAATACAGACAGCTGCGATAGTTGAAACTACTTCAACCGACCCAGTGAGGTACCAATTTTGGGTACCCTCAAATGCCATCATGCCGAACATAGTAAGTACGGCGAGCATAGTGTGCCCAGCAACCATATTTGCGAATAAACGAATGGCAAGCGCTGCGGGCTTAATAAACATGCCCATAAATTCAATAGGGAGCATGATTGGAAGTAAGTACAATGGTGCGCCACCAGTTAAGTGATGTGCCCAACCGCCGACCCCAAGTGATTTAAATGCGTGCACTTGAATCACAAAGAATGAAACCATGGCTAAACCACCGGTGACCGCAAGGTTACTTGTTGCGGTGCCACCAAAGATTGCCCAAGTCTGTATTTCACTGCCAATTGTGGCTTTTCCAATAACGGTTTGAATATCCGCAAAGGGGATCATGCCAAGAACATTGCAAGTCAAAATAAAGAAAAAGACCGAGAGTAAGTAGGGAAGGAATTTAATCGTATCTGCGCCGAGCACTGGTTTGATAACAGTGTCGCGTAGGTACAGCGTAATAACTTCGATAAGTTGTGGCAGTCGACCTTTAGTGAGGTACCGGCCTGTTCCTTCAGACTCTGGCCCAACAGCAATTTGTTTTGCTGCAATTCGAAGTATTAGAAAAGTAACAACAGCAGCAATAAGAAGTGAAGCCATATGCATAGTGAACATGGGCTTGCCTAAGAGCGTCAAGTGTGCCGTCCCCGAAATTGGCTTATCGAGGATATGGTGTATTGGGTTGTTGCTTGCTAATAAAGGAAACATAAGGGTATTTCAAGTGTGTATATAAAGTAGCTTTTAATCGTGCTTTGGAGTGTTGTATTCTGAGAGGGTATTTGCGAGGACTTTGGTCTCTGCTACAAGCAGAAACACAACGGTCAAAAGGAACGAAAACATCATTGAGCGTAGCTCAAATTGAGCCACGTAGTATAGCAAAGTAGACGCCCCAAGTGCAGTTAAGAATCGAACAAACGAGGTCGCTGACCAGAGGGTAGCGATGGTTGCGATTGGACGTTTTTTGTTGGGCGAAAAGAGGACGAGAATGATGAGAGAAACAACCAATAGGATGCCCGCTTCCGCTGCTCCTGCGGTGGCATTTTTCATCCCGAATCCACCTACGATTGCACCAACCCACCACAAGACGGCTGCGGCGATAGTTGCCCCGCACTGGGCGATGGCTAACTGTCGAAAAGAGAGTGAAATTTCAGGTGTTTTCATTGTTCGTCCTCGTGCACTGCCTTGAGCGCATCTCGAATAAAGTCAATCATGCCGTAGACGATGCCAAATACGGCACCTGAGACTATGAATATCCGGTCATTACTTGATTGCCCCAGAATCCACGCCAAAAACCATCCAAGTAATCCGCCCGCGATGATCATGGAGACGAAGGTGAATCCCATCGATGAAAGTCGCCAAAGTCGACCAGATTGTTCGCTTTTTGCCATCGAGTCATTGTACAGCAACTGAATATACACACACTGCGCAAGCCAAGACGAGACCCAATGAAAGTACGCAGGCGATTTTTTGATGAATCTCCTCACGAGAAGGACGTTATTTTGGCGAGTCCACGTATAATTACACGGCTATGTCGCAAGGTAAAAAGTACATCATTGACGTTACACCGAAACCAATGGCAGCATCGGATTATTTTTTCGTGCCAGCTGTACTCCGCGGGCTTGGCACAACTTTGCGTCATTGTCTTGGCAACATGGGGCGGGGCGGGTCAAATAAGAAGAATGTTTGGGTGGTGCAATATCCTGAACAAAAGCGAGACGACCGAGATGTGCTTGATGGTGGGCAAGAACGTTCCACGTTCCGAGGTGTGCATAGATTAAATCGTGATATTGAAGGCCGAGTGAAGTGCGTGGCTTGTTTTATGTGTTCAACTGCCTGCCCAGCAAACTGTATTGAGATCGTTGCCGGTGAAGCACCATGGATAGACCGTGAAAAATATCCAGTCACGTTTGAAATAGACGAATTGAAATGTATTTTCTGCGGCATGTGCGAAGACGCATGCCCATGCGATGCGATTGAACTTACGCCTCGTTATGAAATTGTTGGTCTTACACGCGAAGAAATGATTTTTGATAAAGAAAAATTATTAACGGTGTACGACAAAACCATCGACGATAAACCAATGTAGTTAGCTCGTGGTCGCACCTTGACCATGTTTTTGCATGTGGGAACGGCAACCAGAATTCCAGCAACAATAAAAAGAACAAGAGTACACTTTAGCCGTGTTTTTGTTTTGGTGGCTAAGTCACCTGGAGCATTTGTCCACTCGATTTGCAAAGGCTCGCCACACTCAGGGCATTTTTTTGTTTTGGCACTGACGAACGATAAGTTGTACCCGCATCCACATGTCCACGCTTCATCTTCACGAAAAGGGAATTGAAGTAAGCCGGCAATACCAAACAATCCGGCAGAAAAATAAAGAATCCAGTCAGTGTTGAAACCAGAAAGCAATGGGATGTGCATGATGCGAACAGCATGTTCAATTGGTATTGGCCACACCCACAACACAAGAAGTTGAAGAAACAACAAAGTGCATCCGATGAGAATGAGCACTCTGCTTAATTTCTTTTTCCTCACGAGCTTCGCCAGAACCTTGGTGTAATTAACACCAGCACGGCGAAAACTTCAAGTCGTCCTATAGCCATTAAGACGCAGAACGTTAGTTTAGATGCATCAGTAAACCACCCATAGTTTTCCAGAGCACCAACCTTTGCAAGCCCAGGACCAACAGTGCAGATGGTGGCAATTGAAGCAGTCGCTGCAGTTGTCATTGTGCATTCTGGGTTCCCAGATTCAAAAATCATAATAGAACCAGCGCCAATAGCAAACAAAATTAACACCCCAAGAACATACGCAATGGTTGCAAGTTTTAATTCTGGATCGATAGAAGATTTGCCAACTTTAAGCGGGCGAACAACATTCGGCCGAAAGGATCGCTCTAATTC
>CAWLAZ010000150.1:0-4075 GCA_963854955.1 Phycisphaerae bacterium
CCCTTACGATCTTGAAATAATCGTTCGTAAAATCACTGAGTTATCCGCCCCGCAACAAAGTGACGCAGCAATCGTTTCGGATGTTGACCCAATCAACTGTGGATGACAAGTATCAATGACAGTAAAATCTGCAAGTTTACCAACGGCAATACTACCTGCTGGTATACCTAAACATCGGGCGCCGTTTTTCGTTGCTACATCAATAAGAAAATTCGCCATAGAACCAGAACTATCAACACATACACCGCGCTCTTCTCTGTGAAGGCGTTGCACGTATTCCATCCATCGCATTTCTTCAAGCATCGAAATACGCGCATTTGAATCTGTCCCAAGTGAAACGCACCCACCCTGCTTGACGATTCGATGCATATCGCACATGCCATCAGCTAAGTTCGCCTCAGTCAGCGGACATAAACACACATTGCCACCAGATGACAACCAATGTTCCATATCCGCAGCTGCAGTGTGCGTGCAATGCACCGCCGTCACCATTGGGGAGACGTCAATCGCGTCGCTCAGCAATGCCATTGGTGTTACTCCATACGCCTTTATACAAGAGGCAACTTCTTGCCGTTGCTCTTCAAGGTGAATATGCATTGGCATACCACGTTGAATAGAACCACTTGCAATTTCTTTAATTGATTCAATATCTACTGCTCGAACAGAATGGGCAACGGTTCCTATTCGTTGCATGGATCCATCGACAATGTCAACCAGCTCATCCACTCGTTCCCACCAAGCATCCAGTGAGCCCGTTGCAAAACGTTTTTGTCCCCCAACAAGTGCTTTGCCAAATCCACCATGAGTATAATTCGCATGCAATAAGACAAGACGAATCCCAACTTCAGTTGCCGCTTCAAGCACTGCCATGTCCATTGCAAAATCATCTTCTGTATTGTGATGAAAATAATGAAACTCGCCGACGGTTGTTATTCCAGACTGGCGCATTTCTGAAAAACTTTGGACGCACAATGTTCGGAAATCATCTACCGACAATTCGTCAACCAATTTGTACATCTCTTCACGCCAGCCCCAAAAATTATCAACACCTGCAGTAAATGTTTCGCCTTTACCTCGAAGACCGCGCTGAAATGCATGGCTGTGCGCGTTTACAAACCCTGGGAGAAACGCTCCCTTGTCTGAATTATCTCCAATGCCAATTGAAGTAATCAAACCATCGTTAACAGTAATAGATTTTCTCGGCAGAAAAACGCCATCAATCCATGTAAGCTCTGGGTTATAGACGGTCATTCACTTGCTCCGCAAAAGTGTTTCACTGCACAGTCAATAGTGGTCACACACGTTTCCATTTCATGAATTGGAACGTATTCATCTGGCTTATGCGCAACGGCGATATCTCCAGCACCATACAACACACATTCATATCCACCCATAGACAAATACCCGCCATCAGTGCCGTAGGAAACGCCAACGCTTTGCATTTGACCGATGTGTTCACACAACCATCGGTTTACTGAAGCACTTTCGTCGGTCAACATAGTTGGGTTGTTGCCGAGTTCTTCAAGAGACCAAGGTAAAGCACAGACTGCGGCAATTGATTCTTTAATTCCAGCAACGATTTCTTCTTTACATTGATCCGGCAACAAGCGCATACCGATGCATAGTTCAAATGAATCAGGCACAACATTAATCGCTGATCCGCTCTTAGCAGTCGCAACAGTCAACACAGGAAATTTTGCTACCTTTGGAAAGTGTGCGCTGCATTCCGTTTGGACAGATTCATATTTTTTTGATAATTCGCTTATAGCGCAAATAACTTTACCGCCTTCAATAAGGGCGTTCTTTCCTAAATGGGGAGAGCCCGTATGCGCTGAAACTCCTTCAATAGTAACACGCATACTTAAGTGACCTTTGTGCAATCGGACCACTTGCAATGAAGTCGGCTCGCCAATAATGACTTGCTTTGGAATGAGAACTGGCAAGCTGTTTTCTAAAACATGTTTTGCACCAAACGACCCAAGTTCTTCATCGCATACAAGCAACACTGCGAGGCAACCATTCTGCACTTCAGCACGCTCGATTGCTTGCAGCGCAATAGCAACAAAGCCCTTCATGTCACAAGAACCACGGGCGTACCATTTGTCATCACGCTCGGTTAACTCCCAAGGGCTGTTCGTCCATCGTTCTGGGGAAGCGGGAACCGTGTCCATATGCCCACAAAGAGTAAGGCCTTCCTCGGTCGGATCACCTTTAGTAAGGAGCAAATTATATTTTCCCTCTTCATGCGCTTGGAGTCGATGGCACGTTACGTCGCTTCCATTGAAATATTCTTCAATATACAAAACGACAGGCTCATTGCTCAATCTGCTCGTTGAGTCAATTGCTAGTAAATCTGTTAAAAGTTGTTTGAGTTCCATCTATATATAGAATAAACGATAGAGCAATTATCTGCCATAAATGCGCCTACATAAGAAGTAATAATACAGTTATAGAAGAGAATTGAAGGCTGGCAGGGAATTGTGCGGTTTGCATAGATACTTGGAATCACAGCAGTACCTACTTAATCTGCCTCAAGTACATCATCCGCTAAATCATTATAAACAGTTACCTAGATTAGAATCGCTAATGACAATTTAGTACCGGACGCTTAGCAATTTTCTATACAATAGAATCCATGGATAAAAAGAAGTTAATTACACCTGAAGAACTCGACAATCTTATCTCTGTTGGCAACCCACAAATTTCACCCGATGGCTTGCAGATTTTGTACACACGCAAGCGTGTCAAAGATGGCATGAATCACACCACGATTTGGATTGCAAACACAAGTGGAACAAAGAAACCACGCGAGCTAACCACAGACGGCAAAGACGGCATGCCTCGATGGTCGCCCTGCGGCTCAGTAGTCTCCTTCACACGTTCGACAGAATCAGGCAGCCAAATCTACACTGTTGATATGGCTGGCGGCGAAGCGCAAAAACTTACAAACTTTCCAGAGGGTGCTATTAGTGAAGTGCAATGGTGTCCAAATGGTTGCAAACTTGCTGTCACCTACCGACAAACAGAAGATATATATACACATGCTGCTGCAGAAAAACGTAAAGAAAACAAGGAAAGCGACCCGCCGATTATTACGGAATCTGCATGGTACCGCCTTGACGGCGACGGATACTTTGGACACGCTCGCTTTCAACTCTACCTTGTTGATACAACTGCCGGTTCGTATAAAAATATTTGGTCGAAAGACACTATGGGCTTCTACTCTTATTGCTGGTCCCCAAAGGGCGAGAGTATTGCAATAGCCACAAATACAAGCAAAAATGCCCTCACAGATTCAAAACCAACAAAAATAGTAATTCACAAAGTTGGAACAGGCAAAAACGTAATGTTACCCAACTGCACAAAAGGACCAAAGGATGCTATTGCTTGGTCGCCAAATGGTAAGTACTTAGCATGGGCTGGACGCGAAGGCGACGAATCAACGTATTCAACTGAAAATTTAGAACTGTATGTTGCAAGTGCAACGAAAGGGAATGCAAAAAGTATTACCTCAAACATCGATCGTTGCTTAATGGCCGTTACTCTTTCCGACACTGGCGAACTTGCATTCGGTTCGCAAATCAGATGGTCAGGCGATTCAAAAAACTTACTTGTTAAAATCGGCTGGCATGGCGAAGAGCATATATGTTCTATTCCTCGTACAGGCGGCAAACTAAAACCACTCACTTCCGGTAATTGTATTCATTCCATGGGTAACATTGCAAGCGATGGCAAAACCCTTGCCATGATGATCGGATCAGCAACAACTCCACCTGAAATATACGTAGGAAAAATTGGCGCAACGAAACTTTCTACAAAACAAGTCTCTTTTGAAAACACAGTGTGGTGCAAAGAACATGCATTAGCTGCACCTAAAGAAAAGTGGATAACCAGTAAAGACAAAACAAAAATACATTGCTGGATAATGCGACCGCCAAAAGAGGCGAAGCAAACAAAATCAAAGCCAGCAGTTCTTCAAATACATGGTGGACCCCATTGCCAATACGGATGGATGTTCTTCCATGAATTTCAGTGCCTTGCTTCGGCTGGGTATACTGTTATGTACTGCAACCCA
>CAWLAZ010000151.1:0-4049 GCA_963854955.1 Phycisphaerae bacterium
CACCGTGCGAACGCCAACGGGTAACCAAGAAACAGAATCGTAAAATAAATCAATATATTCCCACTCGTCTTCTGTTTTTGGAACAAGGTGAAGGCCGACAACTGTATCGGAAAGTTTTGAAAGTGGGCCTTCTTTTGGTATTGCAATTCGTTCCACCGTAAACTTTGTCAATACAGATTCTTTTGTTTGCCCAATAGGTAGTGGTATGGGGCCGCTGCCCAATTCGAATGGATCTATGTCCTCTGATCCAGGCGCAACGAGTTCACGTTTTATAAATTGCTTGTTTGCATGGTCGACTTCTGCCATCCACCGACCTGAAAAAATATAATGTTTAGTGTTTTTTTCGCGTCTTCTGCCAATAATAAGCGTGTCAAACAAAATTGCGGCTTCGCGTTTTTTTGTGCCTACTTTTCTAAAAAGCAGTTTCCCCGTTCGGATTTCTTTTCGTTCAAGAATTGGGTCCGTCCTTGTATACGAAACCGTTGCTGTCAGTGACGACACATCGACTGCTTCGATGTTATCTAATATTTCTTCTACCGAAAGTTCTTGCGTGACAATGCAAGAAGAAGCCAAGGAAACAATTAAGCCAATTGCAAACTGAATTAACACGTTGCCATCTCGCACATTAACCCACGAAGTTTCTCGCGTGAATCTTGCAGTTGTTTATCGTGCTCGGTCAACGCCAAAATGCGTTCTGCTCTTGCTATATACTTTTCACGAATTCGTATTGGCGAGTCTGTAAAGTTATCAAAAACATCAGCGAGTTTTATCAACCGTCCTTGCCATGGGCCATCAGCAAGTTGCTTGTCGTAGGCGGCTTCTCTTGACGCTTCTTCCATTCGCATATCTTTTGTCATCGCAACAACATATCCTGCGACGTTCTTGCCAAACTCCGCGAGAATTTCGTCGTAATCAACATCGCAATCTTCGATAGTGTCATGGAGTAATGCACCCGCCAGCACCTCTGGGTCATCAAAACCAAATACAAGATTCACCGTCATTGCGACTCTAAAACAATGCGAAACATACGGGCGTTTATCGTGACGTGTCTGGTGCCTGTGCGCATTCGCTGCGAACGCCGCTGCATTTTGCCAAGTTGATATGTTCATCTTCGTACTCCTCTTTGTACTAACGCCACGACGTGCACTTCGATTGCCCCACTTCCAGTAGTCCCCTCGTGGCTTTTACCCTTAATATTAATTGGAGCTCCAACCAACATACGAAGATTCGTGCAAATTTGTTCGCGGAACGGTCCAATTTTTGGCTCGTCGCAGAGCACCGTGATGTCAATGTTTCCTATTGCCCAGCCACCTGCATTTGCCCTTGTTACTGCTTCGGCAAGGAAGTCTTTTGAATCTCTATTTTTGTTTTCGTCGGCGGTATCTGGAAACAATGTGCCCAAGTCTGAATCACCGATTGCTGAGAGAATAGCGTCGGTCATCGCATGCATCACAGCATCCCCATCACTATGAGCGATTGGCCCAACCGAAGCATCAAAATTTATGCCGCCCACGACCATCTGCTTTCCGCCATTTTCAGGGGTGGCAAGACGATGCAGGTCGTACCCATGTCCAACTCTAATATCCATAGAGGTATTGTACTCACCTGAATCGAAATGCCGATGTACCATGAGCACTATGCGACATTTCAAAAGCACATTATTAATTCTTTCTGCCAGCTTACTTGCCAGTTGCCAAATGTACACGCCAGGCGGTAACCCGTTCACAAATGGGCCAGATAGTGCGGCAACGTACCTATCAACCGAAGAATTCCCTAAAACAGTTACTTTGCTCGACACGCGAACTGGCGAGCGGATTTTTGTTGTGGATATACCCGTTGGCAAGAAACTCGTCATCGATTTTGTTACAGATTTAGGCGACAATCCAGTCCTGACGCCTGATTTAATGTCTTGGGAACTCTTTCCAAGCGATGTTGGCTATGGGCCACTTTCAAACTCCATGACTGTTCCAAATCGCTGGTCACGGCGAATTGACGTCACAATGCGCGATTCCAGCGAGTACGCCAACCCGATCACAGATAGGCCCTTGCGTGTGGATGAAGTGAACGACCAACCCGATTGGTGGTCCACTGATGGCGGGCCAAACAAGGTTTTCGACCCCTCCAACGGTTACGACCCCTAATCGCCCGTATTCAGATTCGGTCTTGTTTTACTTGAAAAAGCTAATTATTTGAATTTTGGCGACCAAAAGTCACTATACCTCTGTCCCTTGCATTCCCCGATAACTTTTTATTTTTCAAAGTGACAGTCACTTTGTAGGCGAATAAGTTGTTGGTGGTGTTTCGGCTTGATGGGGTCTGACCCTAGCGGCGTTGAGCGAGGTACAATGTGGGGTATGACGACGGCACAAACACATGACGCAGATGCTGTATCGCTTTCTGGATACATTATTGACCCGCTCTATACACCAAAAAATGGCGATATTGACCCAAATATAGGCCTTCCGGGGCAGTTTCCCTATACGCGAGGGGTGCACGAAAAGATGTACCGCTCAAGACTTTGGACAATGCGGCAGTTTGCTGGATTTGGCTCAGCCGAAGACACCAACACTCGATTTAAATATTTACTCAAAAATGCCAAGGGCGGTAAAACCAATACCGGCCTTTCGACAGCATTTGATTTGCCCACGCTTATGGGCAGAGACAGCAATGACCCGCTTTCTGCTGGCGAAGTCGGTCGCTGCGGCGTTGCCATTGACACCATCGATGATATGCACCGCCTCTACGCAGACATTCCGATTGACGAAGTAACTGTCAGTCAAACTATCAACGGACCCGCTTGTGTCATTTGGGCAATGTATCTCGCCATGGCAACGGAACGGGACATCGATTGGAATTCACTCGGTGGAACTTTGCAGAATGACATTTTAAAAGAGTTTCATTCACAAAACGAATTCATTTATCCACCCGAAGCGTCTGTCAAACTTGTCGTTGATACGATTGAATTTGCAACGAACAACACCAAGCGTTGGAACAGTATTTCAATTAGCGGGTACCACATCAGAGAAGCAGGGTCGACCGCGACGCAAGAACTCGCGTTCACGCTGCGCGATGGTATGGAATACGTCGAAGCGTGTATAAAACGTGGACTTCCTGTTGATACCTTTGCGCCACGACTTTCATTTTTCTTCAATAGTCATAACGAATTCTTTGAAGAAATTTGCAAACTTCGTGCCGCACGCCGCATTTGGGCACACGCAATGCGTGACCGATTCAGTGCGAAAAACGAGCGTTCATGGCTGATGCGTACCCACGTGCAAACTGCTGGGTGCTCACTTACTGAACAACAACCGCTTAATAATATTGTCCGCGTTGCGTACCAAGCGATGGCTGGCGTTCTTGGAGGTTGCCAAAGTTTACACACGGATTCGATGGATGAAACACTCGGGCTTCCAACTGAAACTGCAGTGCGTGTTGCACTTCGTACTCAACAAGTTCTCGCACACGAAACTGGCGTACACCGAACCGTTGACCCGCTTGCTGGAAGTTACTTTGTTGAATCACTTACGGACCAAATGGAAAGCGATGCCTGTTCTATCATCCAAGATATTGATGATCTTGGCGGAGTCGTGCAAGGCATTCACAAAGGATATTTTAGAAGATCTATTGCTGAAGCGTCCTACCGTTTTGGCCAAGAAATGGAAGCAGGCGATCGAATCATTGTCGGCGTCAATGCGTACCCAGAAGGCAACGAAGATGCACAAGTCGAACTGCTTCAAATACCACACACGGTTGAAACAAACCAGTGTGAACGACTTGATGACTTCTTAAAAACACGCGATGACGATAAGGCGATGGCTGCACTTGATGCACTACGAGTCGTCGCTCGCAACGATGAAAATGTTATGCAAAGTTTGGTTGATGCCTCCCTTGCACGCTGCACCCTTGGAGAAATGGTGCAAGCGATGGCCGATGTCTTTGGACGATACAGCGGTGGGCCTGAGTGGTAAACATGGCATTTCAATCACCAAAAGGTACTCGTGATTTTTTCCCGCCAGATTTAGCGGCGCTCCATCACATTGAATCGGCTT
>CAWLAZ010000152.1:0-3965 GCA_963854955.1 Phycisphaerae bacterium
AGATTCGCTCAATAACCAATTCACAACTGAAGACGGCGAGACTATTTATATTCCTCCAACGATGTTAATTTCAGGCTTCGGCATGGTGGAAGATATTGCAACATGCATCACAATGGACGCAAAATCTTCTGAGAATTTGTTAGTACTTGTCGGTGAAACACGTTCTGCAATGGGAGGTTCACACGTATTGATGATTGACCCAGAAGCACAATGCGACAACACATTGCCAACGGTTTCATTAATCGATGGCCCAAAAAACGCACAATTAGTATTTAAAGCAATTCAACAAGGGCTTGTTACTTCGGCGCACGATTGCAGTGAAGGCGGCATTCTTGTTGCAGCTGCAGAGATGGCATTTGGCGGTGGCATTGGATTAGAACTTTCAATACCAAGCGATTCACTTTGCTTTGCGGAGTCACCTTCAAGGTATTTGCTTGAGGTAGAGCCTTGTAACGTGAAACAACTAATGCAACTGCTTAGCGAAACAACATGCGAAGTAATAGGCACATTTAACAATACAAATACGCTCACCCTCGGAAGTGCTTCATGGAAACTTGAAGATCTTATGCAAGGCTGGATGAATGGGATGGTGATTTAAATGGTGAAAGCACTTATTATCACAGCGCCCGGAATCAATTGCGATTTGGAATTAGCAGAAGGGTTTTTATTAGCTGGTGCTGAAACCAGCACGATGCATATTCGCGAGCTACTGGAAAACCCAAATGCGATTGATGAGTTTGATCTTATAGGATTACCAGGTGGTTTTAGTTATGGCGATGCGATTGCTGCTGGACGCGTGATGGCTAATTTAATGCGCAAAACGCTCTACCCAAAATTTGTTGAAGCGTTGCAACGAGGCGTTCCTATGATTGCGCCCTGTAATGGTTTTCAAATTGCCGTTCAACTTGGTTTGTTGCCCGGACCAAATGATTCTCATGCATTTTCTGAACAAGCACCGGTCCCCACGATTGCACTTGCGCAAAATAATACAGCACGCTTTATTGACAAGTGGGTCAATTTTGAAGTTCCTAAAAACTCCAGATGTATTTGGACCAAAGACCTTTCCGTTAGCCAAGCGCTGTCTTGCATACCAATTGCACACGGAGAGGGTCGTTTCGTTGCGAGCGATGAAGTTGTACAACGGCTTGAAGAAAACGGCCAAATCGCGTGTCGATACACAAGCGACGATAACCCTAATGGTTCAGTTGGGGATGTAATGGGTATTTGCGACGCAAGCGGGTTGGTGTTTGGTTTGATGCCCCACCCAGAACGGTACTTGCGTTGGACGCAACACCCAACCTGGACTCGCTTAGACAAAGACGAAATGTCTGGCGATACCATTGGATTACAAATGTTTAAGAATGCCGTTGCTTATGCAAAACAAAATGCTTCGAAGAAAGCAGCGTGTGCAAACGGTGCAGTGTGACCGACCACAAGCAACTTGCGGTTGATTTGTTTAATCACACGTGGTCATTGCTTGATACTACGAACAGAACACCGGAACAAGACGAAGAAATGGTACACAGTGCGCATGCTTCAAGGCGCCACTGGGGCATTGCTGGAACTCCCTTGAATCATGCTCGGGGCGAATGGCAAATTGCACGAGTCTATGCAGTGTTAAGACGATTTTCTGCAGCAGCCCACCATGCACAACTGTACATGAACGCGTGCAAAGTGCATTCGTTTAGCCCATTCGACGAAGCGTTTGCAAACGAGGGATTAGCAAGGGCGCTTGTCGAAAACGACCCAGAGCGAGCGAAGAAATGTTTGCATAAAGCAAAAAATATTGGCGATGGAATTGAAAATGAAGAGGATCGAGATTGGCTCCATACAAACCTAGACGCTATTTCAGGGGAACTTCATGACCACTAACGAGGCACGAAAGTGCGCACAGTGTGGGTACAATCTTCAAGGATTGTCCAATGGCTCAAACTGTCCAGAGTGTGGCAGTTTGCTTACTAAAAGCGGCACTTCAGTTGATACAAAAGAAGGAAGTATTCTTCGACTGATTAATGCAAACCTTGCAGTTACTGGTCTTGCAGAACTTCCAGACTTGCGTGTTCGTATGAAATATTGGATGAAACTTGGCGCAATTTTTGCTTTCACTGTATTGATACTGCAGTTATTAGTAACGTTTGCAATAATTCCAATCGGCTTGTACCGATTGGCGCTTGGAGTCCTTTCAGTTTTCTGGCCCACTGTCGTCATTGGCATGATGCCATCAAGTGCAGATGCCGCTATGCCCCCGATATATACGTGGATTAGAAAACTTGCTCCGACAACGCAGTGGTGTTGGCCTATTGGGTATGTGTTGTGGCTTATGTTCCATGTGCCATTCGAAGAGTACACGCTTGGTGGCAATTTGAAACACTTTCCACTCATTTTAATATTGCACGCTGTTGCGGGAATAGGTTTGGCAGGCATCGCATTCTGGATACATGACCTTGCGTTGCGATTACAACTAGATTGTGCAGCAAAGCGATGTAATACTTTTGCAATCGCGACAGTTAGCTTAGGACTATTCGTATTTGTTCTTCCGTGGAAACATTTTGCTGCGGTAAATTTGGGCGGCATTAGTTTCCTGTTTGCAGCGTATATTTTTGTGCTTATGGGTCCGTGGCTCTGGTGCGTTTCGCTGTTTGCTCGAGGGTTACTAGAAATTTCCAACGACGCAATCTGGTCACTGGAATACGATGATGGCTTAGAGGGCCGGCAGGAACGCATCAACAAAAAAATAAAAGAGCACGAGCACACCCGATGGCTGTAATCGCAGTGGAGTAGGTAGAATACCCCTATGACTGAAACTAAAACTTTGCGTTGCGCTGTAGTAGGCGTTGGTCGAATGGGCCAGCACCATGCTCGTATTTATTCTCAAATGGACGATATCGAGTTCGTCGGTGTTGTTGATCAAAGCGAAGAACGACGCAATGATATTGTGGAAGAGTGGGGTGGCAAGGCGTTCGCAACAGTTGAAGAATTGATAGATGCTGGCGTCGACGCTGTAACAATTGCCACTCCGACTATATACCATCTTGAAGTAGCGGAACCTTTGTTAGAGCGAGGCATAGGTTGTCTTATCGAAAAGCCATTGGCTCCAACAGCAGAAGTTGCAAACGCTATTGCAGATGCGGCTGAAACTGGAAGTGCGGTATTGCAAGTTGGACACGTCGTTCGGTACGACCCGGTTATGCGAGCAGTGGCTTCGATTGAAAATTTAAAACCACGTTTTATTGAAATGGTACGTATTAGTCCAATGACATTTAGAAGTACTGATGTTGGTGTTGTGCTTGACATGATGATTCACGACCTTGACTTGCTTACTATGCTTACCGGGAAAGAGCCAACAGATATTCACGCAAATGCCGTAAGTGTGATGGGCGAAGCAGAAGACATGTGCAACGCTCGCCTTGAATTTAACGGGTGCACTGCGAATGTAACGGCAAGCCGTCTTGGATTAAAAACGGAGCGTAAACTTCGAATTATCAGCGAAGATTCCTATGTCTCTGCCGATTTTGTGAACAAATCAGTAACGATGGTACGCAAAATTGCCAACGAAGAACAACTGCTTGACTTACGAACCCGTCTTGCTGCTGGAGAAGATTTGTCATCAATTGATTATGTTGATTTGGTGGAAGTGGAAGAGCCTGTTGTTGGCGACGAAGATGCATTGACTTTGCAAGCAAAAGATTTCTTGCACAGTGTCCGCACTGGTGAAAAACCATACATCGATGCAGAAGCTGGCTCAATGGCAATTAGAACCGCCGAGCGCATTATGGAACAAGCGACTGCTTCCGGCGCAAGAATGCTTTAAAAGGCTCATTGGTATTCGATGAGAGTTCTTCGTGATTGTCACCCCTATTGAGTTGTAGTTACATTTTTAAAATCATCATTACCGACGGTTTTGAAAGAGGGACAGTCACACCAAGGTAGAACTATTCGTAGTTTTTCACACTCACATTGTGGTA
>CAWLAZ010000153.1:0-3955 GCA_963854955.1 Phycisphaerae bacterium
CAACAAGGCTACTGCGATTGGCTGATTCGTCGATGGTGGAGACAACTGGTTTGTAAGGGCAACTTCTCCAAATGAAACAGCAAAAGAAATTCCAAGCACAACAATACCTGCAGATAAAAGCCGAGGGGAGAACACCGAAAAAAAAGTTTTAAGTGTATGCATGCCGTCTAATGCACAAAGCGTTCGTGTGTTTTTACCTGACGCAACCCAGCGACCCGCAAGCGATGCAACGAACCCTACTTTTGTCCCATGTGCCAAAATGACGAGTAAAGGTGTACGGAACACCATATCTACCCCAAGTACATGCCAAGATGTTGCGTACATAGAAACGATTATGCTTGCAGGCAAAAATGCAACGACGATCCAGACACAATCCATTAATTTTGCACATGCGTTCTGCCATCGACTGTTTGAAGCATGTATATAAGCCGACGTCACAAATATACACACACAAAGAATCGACACGCCGCACGCTATCGTTGCGCTTGCCAACAAGTCTCCCGAATATAATTTCATGAATTGCAACAGGTCACTTTTAGTGGCGATCAATGCGATAAGAATCGGCAATCCCGAAAGTAAAAACCAAAACATAAGAACTGGGAACATCGATTTTATCTCAAACAATTTGGTGGATTTTTTTGGAGAAGAAAGGCGAAGAAGAAAAATCATAGCGACGATTGCAATACTGAGCCCCGCAAAACTTAAAGCAGGTGCAGAAAACGCTGTACCGCCCGAAGCAAGCACGCTTCTGAGTTCGTTACCTATGGTTACTTCTTGTGCTAGATCAAAGCATGTCGTATTCACCGCGACAATAGAAGCAACAAGTACGACTGTTGCAAAAAGTACCGACCAGTCTTGTTGCACCTGCAGCTGGCAACGGCGGAAAAAAGATATGCCATCAAGTTGATGCAATACCGACAAGGTAAAATTTGACTGTTGGCACATAGAAGCAATGAGTGCAGGTATCGGCCAAGACCAGCCAACAAGTGCGCAGAACAAACAAAGTCGTACCATGTAGTGCAAGTATCCGTGCTCCACGACGTACGCATGGAACGATGTACCCGATGGCCAAGCTTGCCACCAAACATAAAACATTGCATACGCAGGGATGACAAGTGTTGCAACAAGGGTTGCTTGCATACCGATTCGTGCTCTTGGGCTCAATGATGCTACCCGAAGACCAACCATCCATCCAACTATGGTTGCACTAAGTGCAACAAGAAATGACCATCCGAACGTCCGCAATATAATCGTGCTTGATGGTTCTAATTGCAAGATGCCCCCATCTTCGGTGGAACCACCGACTTTATAACCAAAAAGTGCAGGAAGAATTACCACCACTGTTGTGATTGTTAGTGCAAAACAAAAAAACAAAAAGTTATTTTTGTTATTCATTCACGTGCACTTTCAATACATCTTGGATTGCTTTTTCTTTTGCTTGCTCTGCTTGTAGAAAAGATACTACAAGAGGATTCTCTACTTGTAATGAAGGATACATTTTTGCTACTTCGGGCTGCAGAGGAATATTATGCGATGGCGATTCTGCCAGGAGCATCGCCACTTGATCACTCAATAAAAAATCGACAAATGCAGAGGCCGAACGTGGATGTGAACAGTTTCGAATTATTGCAACTGTATTTGGGATAAGGAGTGTTCCTCCGCCCTCGCCATCGTGATGCTTCGGATAGTGCATCGCTAAAGATGCACCGCGTGCAATCCCTGCATGCACGTCATCGCTGTCTGTCATTGCAAACTGCACTGTGCCGTCGATGACTGCTTGAACCGTTGCAGCATTTCCACCAAGCAATGGTTTAGTAGATCGTGTTGCTATAAACTCTTGAAATTGGTCTGGATACAAAGAAAGGACAGCAATATGTGTGCCAGTGGTCCCAAACCGTGGATCTGCCATTGCGCTGCCGCCGTATTCCCACCATGTTTCGGGCAATTCGCTTAGTTGCGTCTTCATAGGATCGTAGGCAATAACTCTGGCCCTTGGCGAAAATGCAAACCAAGTAAAATCTGCGTGCCGATTCGTGCTTGGCCAAGCAGAAGCCACTTCCGTTAGATGAGGTTCAAAGGCGTTCTGCTGGGCTAGCTGGATTGTCCCAAGAATCTCGGATGACCAAAACACATCTGCAACGGGGTCAAGTATCTCTCGCTTGAGTCGCTGCACAAGTGCAGTCGTTTTAGATGCTTCGGTGTCACCGACCCACGCTACCTCGATTCCAGTTTCATTTGTAAATAATGCAAAGACTTCTCTTGCAATTTGTTCATCTGCAGAAACATACACCGTTACTGTTTTGTTGTCTTCAATATTGGAAGAACAACTAACAAGTACAAGAAGTGCTGCAAATTTAATCGACTGAATCAGTTTCATCATTTTGGGATGGCTTCGTCATTTCTTCAAGTTGCCCAAAGTAATGACGGAGCAGGTCGTGATAGCGACGAGGAACTTCTTCGTCTGTAATTGCTTGCTCTGCATCACGGCGTTGCGCAAGAACCGTTTCTTTAACCGCTGATGTCGATTCACCAGAAGTGAGCAGCCCACCCTCAAACAGTTGTTTTGCAATGATGGTCCCTTCAAGCGTACTTACAGGTGATCGTTCGCCTACAAGCGTTGCATCTGTTTCTTTGGTTGCATTCAGCCCGCCGTTGCCTTTACCCTCACCACCAGTGCCACCGCTTCCTGGCTTGTCGCACATACTAGCACCGGCATTTTGGCACGCAGACTTTGCTATCTCTGCTTTTGTCTTAAACATTTGCATTGCCTGCATCTGTTCGAGTTCGCTCGCCGCGGCGTCTCCTGATTTTCCACTAGCGCATTGTTTGCACCCTTTCCCCATATTTTCACATTTCTTACTTGCACTTTGTTGCGCTTTGAGTAACTCAAGCAATTTCTTTTTTTGCGATTCGTTCAGATTCTTTGCGTTTTTTATCGCCTTCATTGCGGCGTCGTGGTTCTTCGACAAAGCGCCGTTTAGACCCGCGGCAGAAAGTGCTGAAGAAAGCGCTTCACTCGACTTTGAAAGTTTTTCAAATTGCTCCCCTAACTCGTTTAACTGCTTGGCAAGTTCTTCGCGTTCTTCTTTTGATAACGATTCAGATTCCATTTTTTGCTGGAGTTTTTCATATTCTTTTTTTGCTTTGCTCATATCGCCATTCTTCATGGCAGCAATCATGGGTAAAGTGTCACCCATTTTTGGAAGTTTCAAGCCCTGCATGCGACGAAGCATTTCTTCAAATGCGATGGCATCTTCGCCCTGCAACATCTCATCAAGTCGCTTTTGCAAATCTGTCATTTTTCGCAACGCCTCACTACGCATTTTCTCAGGATTTGTCTGTGCGTTTGCAGCGAGCAACGAAAGTTCATTTAACTCATTTTCAAGCGCTTCGCTCAATTCTTCATCTTGGTGCAATTGCTCCAATACCGAATCGATGGATGCTTCTATGTTTTCTCTATCCGTTGTAATAAGTGCCTGCGTATCGCCTTCGTCACCACCTTGGAACATGCCCCACTGAGGAGTCCACAATACAAACAAAGTCGCCAGTACAAAGCTAAAAAACCATTTCGCACTCGATGGCATTAAAATCGGGAAAAACTTCGGCACCAAAGAACCTACTTGTTTCTTATCTACTATCTCTAATGCATCAGATAAAACAACGTCTGCGAAGGGATTTCCTTTCTCAACAGACAAAGCAGAAGAAATACGTTCGTGCAATTGCATTCGGGTGTCTACTTCTGCTCCCGCTTGCACAACGGATATACCAGATGCATACCACTGTGTGATGAACACTGTTCCAACTATACACCCCATGCCAATCCAAATGACATTCCAATGAAACAAATGAAACATTGGCGCAACGCCTGCCCTATCAACCACTGCAAGAAGAAGCAGCGCCAACGAAACAAGCATGCACCACCTCATACTACGCAGTAATGATGCGTTACATTGCA
>CAWLAZ010000154.1:0-3908 GCA_963854955.1 Phycisphaerae bacterium
CGTTGCCCGGCTGTTTGATTTGGTAAAACCATCATTCACCGTATTTGGACTTAAAGATTACCAACAATACCTCGTCATTAAACAACTCATCGCGCAAGAGGGGAACCGTTGGAAAAACCTGCGTATCATCGGCGCAGAAATTATTCGCGATACCGATGGGCTCGCGATGAGCAGTCGCAATATATATCTCACAACCGAACAACGAACCAGAGCGCTTGGCATACACAAAGCAATAAAGTGCACCGTTGAATCGCACATGCTCCAAGTACTCAAAGAGCACAACCTTGATGTTGAGTACGCAGTTATCCGCGACAGCGAAACACTTCTCGAACCAATCAATGGAAAACCAACACGCGGGCTTGTCGCTGCACGCCTTGGGCACATTCGGCTTATTGACAACACGGAACACAAACCATGACGCGAGCACTTTTATACGGCGGCTCATTCGACCCACCACACAATGGGCACGTCCTCGTACCCCACAATGCAGTGGCCCAAATCAACTACGACGTCGTTGTCTACATGCCTGCGTTTCAGTCTCCACTCAAACAAAACAAACCAACAGCAGAAAACCATCGCCTTGCGATGTTGCGCCTTGCACTTGCCGATTGCCCCTGGGCGTGCATCTCAACATTCGAACTTGACCGAGGCGGCACGAGTTACACGATTGACACAATTGAAGCAATGCAAGATGACTTCGACGAGTTACGTTTACTCATAGGTGCTGATCAATGGGAACAATTCAATCTATGGCACCGCTGGGAAGATATTATCGCCCTTGCAGACCCTGCAATCATGCCGCGCAAAGGAATGGCGCTAACTGAAGAGCGCGTTTTACCCATTTCGCCATTTCTAAGCGCTTCAACTGCTATCCGCGAACGCATTAAACAGAAGAAATCCATCGACGATCTCGTCCCGCTTGAAGTTGCTCAATATATCGCACAACACCAGTTATACGTGTAAAATATGCAGCCCATGTCTTCTTCGTCCATTACAAAAATTGGTTTCGTTTCGCTCGGTTGTCCAAAGAACCTCGTCGACAGCGAGCAGATGCTCGCAACCCTTGCAGACGCTGGGTACGAACTTGTCCCAGACCACAATGAAGCAGACGCCATCATAGTTAATACGTGTGGATTTCTTGAAGCATCAAAAGATGAATCAGTCGAAGTTATCAACGAAGCGGTTGCTTTAAAAGAAACCGCAAAAGTGCAACGCGTCATTGCCGCCGGATGTCTTGTGCAACGATACCGTTCAAGTTTACTTGAATGGTGCCCAGGTATCGACGCCCTTATTGGCGTGTTCGACCGCGACCACATTGTCGATGCGATGCAACCGGTTGGCGAAAAAGAAAAAGCACCGCAGTGGATTGAAGCAAACGCACTTCTTGCCGCAAGAGCACGTGGCATGAACGAAGCAAAAGGGTATTTTGAAGACGATTCAAATCGCATCCAACTTACGCCAAGACACTGGGCTTACTTGCGCATCAGCGAGGGTTGCAATCAAAACTGTTCGTTTTGCACCATCCCATCCATTCGTGGAAAGATGCGCTCAAAGCCCGTCGAGAAAATTGTTGCAGAAGCAAAACAGTTGCTTACTTCTGGTGTGTTTGAGTTAAATCTGATTGGACAAGACACAACTAGTTACGGCACCGATATTGGATACGACGAAGGTCTCGTCGGATTACTCACCGCGCTTAACGACACAGTCGCAAGCGCAGGCGGAGGTTGGATTCGATTGATGTATGCGTATCCAACGTACTTTACGCAAGAGATGATCGACGCAATGGCTTCATTGCCGCACGTACTTCCCTACATTGACATTCCATTGCAACACGCAAGCGACGCGATGCTTACATCTATGCGGCGAAATGTTACCGCAGATGTACAAGGAAACTTGCTTACAAGAATCCGTTCAACCATTCCAAACGTTGGCATACGCACGACGATGATCACTGGCTTCCCTGGCGAAACGCAAAAAGACCACGAACAACTCCTTGCATTTATTCGTGAACACAAATTCGAAGCGCTTGGCGTGTTTCAATATTCAAAAGAAGCAGGCACCGTTGCGGGCACAATGGAAAACAACGATGCACTTCGTGTGCCTAAAGAAATAAAACAACAACGCGAAGAAGAGCTCATGCTTGCGCAACAAGACATTGCCTTTGCACGAGCACAAAAAGCGGCAGCAAACAACGAAAAACATGAAGTATTAATTGATTCCTACCTTGGAGAAACCGGCGAAGGCGAACTGCATTTATACAAATGCAGAACTAAACAGCAAGCTCCAGACGTTGACGCTTGCACTATTTTGATGGCAGAAAACAAGCATATACTTGGGTCATTGTTGCGGTGCACTATTACCGACTGCGATGGCTACGACTTGATCGCTCGACCAACGGAAGATTTAGAGAAAGTTGTGTCTCTTCCATTACGGTAGACTGCAATGCCCCCTATGCCAATCCGTAACTTTTCTATTATCGCACATATCGACCACGGCAAGAGCACGCTCGCCGATCGACTGTTGCAGGCAACCGAAGCCGTCAGCGAGCGCGAAGCGAGGGCACAATTACTTGACTCAATGGATCTTGAACGCGAACGCGGAATTACGATTAAAGCGTCTGCTGTGACTGTGTACCACAAGTACAAAGGCGAAGAATACCAACTGAACTTTATCGACACACCGGGGCACGTCGACTTTACCTATGAAGTGTCCCGCGCTTTAACAGCTTGCGAAGGCGCACTCATTGTTGTGGATTCCACCCAAGGCGTCGAAGCACAAACGGTCGCAAATGCATACCTTGCAATCGAAAACAATTTAGAACTCATTCCGGTTGTGAACAAAATCGACTTGCCATCAGCTGATCCAGAAAAAGTTGCAATGGAAATAGAACAAATTCTAGGATTACCAGCAGAAGACTGCATCTATTGCTCTGCAAAAACTGGCGAAGGTATTCCAGAATTACTCGATATAATTTGCGAAAAGTTGCCTCCGCCCAAACCGTCTGTCTTGAAACAAACGCGTGCGTTAATATTTGATTCGCACTACGACGATTACCGAGGCGTGATTGTGTACTTCCGTGTTTTTGATGGTTCATTGTCCAAAGGCGACAAAATTCGCATGATGGGCACTGAACGCAACTTTACGATTACAGAACTTGGCAGGTACACACCACAAGCAGAGCAAGTTAAAACAATTGGCACCTCAGAAGTGGGTTATATGGTTGCTGCAATCAAGACGCTCGACGATGTGCGGATTGGTGACACCATTACACTTGAATCCAATCCGGCAGAAGAAGCATTGCCTGGATACGAAGAGCCAAAACAAATGGTCTTCTGCGATTTTTACCCAGCATCGAGTGAAAGCGGTAGTAAGAAAACTGAGTTTGAAACACTTCGCGAAGCTGTTGAAAAATTACGGTTGAACGATTCAAGTTTTACCTTTGAAACACAACACAGTGAAGCACTCGGCTTTGGCTTTCGTTGTGGATTCCTTGGCCTCTTGCACATGGAAATCGTGCAAGAACGACTCGAGCGTGAAGGCGGCGCAGAAATTGTACAGACTGCACCCACGGTCAATTACCAAATTGAAATGACCGACGGGCGCGTGATTGATATTCACAACCCAGCCGATTTACCCGACCCTTCCCAGATACTTAACATCTGTGAGCCCATTGTTAAAGTTGAAATCATTTGCCCTGATGAATCCATCGGCGATCTCATGCGCTTATGCGAAGGCCGGCGTGGCCTGTTCAAAGGGCAAAAATTTGTTTCCGAAGGCAGGCAAATGCTCGACTATGAGTTACCGCTTGCTGAAATCATTTACGACTTTTATGACAAGTTAAAGTCGATTACTCGCGGGTACGGAACAATGGATTATGAAATTGTCGAATTTCGTGCTGACCGGCTAGT
>CAWLAZ010000155.1:0-3862 GCA_963854955.1 Phycisphaerae bacterium
AGAGAACACCATGAAGGACGGGCTTCTCATCGAAGGCACAAAGGGCGCATTAGTTGTTGACCTTTGGAAAGATGAGATTGAATTCGGGTATTCTGAAAACGGTAGGCCAAAAACAAAGTCAATTGCTATTTCAGTTGACGATGCTTTGAACGATGCATTTGATGGTGAACATCGAGCATTCGCGCATGCAATTGCATCGGGTACACTCGAAAACGGTGCTGGCTCTGGTGAAGACGGGCGGCTTGTTCAACGCATTGTTGCATCGATGTATACATCAGACAACATAAGCCAAGAAGTAGAAGTCCAGTAACTCAATTGCATTAAAAAAACGGCCGTAAAAACGACCGCTTTTTTATTTGCATTCAGTTGCCTTATTCGTCTACATTTGCAAGGGTCGCCTTGTATTCGTTCAAAGTTTCAAGTATCGATGCATTCATCGCACCATCGCTGAGTAACTCGACCGCTTTTTCTTGCCAAGCAATGGCTTTGTATTTTTTGCCCATCTCCCAGTAACAGCGAGCAAGTGTGTCAAGAATCATAGGGTCTTTGTTATCCATGAGCTGACTTGCACGTTTAGCAACGCGCAAAGCGAAGTCGAGGTCCTGAAGATCTTCAGGTGTTTGATCAACTATGCCCCACGCCATTGAATTTAGCGCCTGTGAATCGTCCCAACTTTTCTTTACCATTTGCTTCGCCCATGCGTACGCGGCTTTTTTATCTTTTTTACCGGTGAGCAGTGCTTTAAATTTTGCGTCAGCCATTTGGTCGTTATCGCCGTACTTTGCGGTGAAGTTGTCAATGGTAGTTATCCATACATCCCATTCGCCGCTTGCTCGCGCTGCTTGGTACACACTATTCATTTCTTGCATTGCATTTTCTTGTTCGGCTTCAACTCGGAATGCAGTTGCTGCCGCTTCAAGATCCCACGTGCCTTCGATAACTTCTTTAAGTGGTTCGTCCATGTTCATTGGGTGCCCAATCCATGCGACTTGGCCATTGCCGTTGACGATGAACGCTGTTGGAATGCCCCGTTGGTTTGATGCTTCCATAAATACGCGCGAGGTCGATCGGTCAGGATCAACAGCAACGGTGTACCGCATTCGGTCGTTGTTTAGTTTGTTGTCTGTCTTATTAGTTTTGGCAAGAAATTCAGTCACAATCTCTGGGGATTTTTCGCTTGAAACACCAATGACTTTAACTTTGTCGCCGTATTCTTCTTGCAGGCCGCTTAGATGTGGCATGGTAGTAATGCAAGGTCCACACCATGTTGCCCAAAATTCCATTACATAGACTTGCCCATCTTCAAAACCATCAATGGCGCCACCTTTGACCCAATGGTCAACGGTAATAGCAGGCGCTTTGTCACCTATAAAGAGTGGTGTTGGAGGACCAAGTTTTTCTGTTGGTGCTTCAACAGGAGTTGGTTTTACAAGTGGAACCATTGGAACTTCACTTGGATGATCAGGATGATCTTGCGCAAAAGTAATGGTTGCAGTACATGCAATGAGAGTACTACTAAGTAGTGTTTGAATATTCATGGTAAAGATTCCTTATCTTCTAAGTTGAATCTAAAGTGTAACGGTTTTAATCTGCAAGTGTTGCAATCATGATAGTCGCAACGACGTCATATGCTGCATGGGTTGCGGCGGCGATGCCAAAGCCACGGCTAATGTAAAGAATACCGAGATAAATGCCCGCTATGCTGTAAAAAAAGAGGGTTAAGGCAGAGAGTGAACCGGCATTGGGCATATCGTGATAGAGCGCAAAAAGCAGTGCTGAGATAATAACTCCAATTGTCATGCCAGTTAAGTTGCTCTGTTTAAACACATTGCACACAACTGTATGCACAAGCGCAATTAGCAGCATTCGGAATACGAGTTCTTCGTAGAGTCCAGCACCGATGCTGACAGCGATTTTGTTAAACTCGCTGAGTTCTGCAATCGGCGATGCATTTGCCGCAACGACCATCCCGCCAAGGACAGCTCCTAACAGTAACAAAGGAATTGCGTAGGCAATCGATTCGATAGCCATGAAAAATAACACGCTGAATTTTATAGACCATCGGTTGCCATTAAATATATGCCAAAGAAAAAGTATGGTGATGATGGCAACGCCACCAAGCCACAGTCCTTGCGTCGGTGGCATGTCAAATGCTTCGAAAAAACGAACGAGGTGATCGTGCGCTTTAATCTGAATGGAGTGACCAATGGACGAAAGTGCAAATTCATAAAATAAAATGAACGGCAATAAAAAAACTAAAATGTACAGTGGCTGGCGAGATAACTCGCTGTAATGAAGTTTAGTTGTGTTGCTTTGTTTTGCAAAGCGAATCGGTTGCGCCATAGACGGAATGATACAGCACCGCCGAAATTGCCGGATTTATTTGTACTGAGCGAGAAGTTGTTAGGCTTGTTTCAAGTCAAGTAGCTGGCGGGAGAATCGACTCTTCCGACGTGCAGCAGTGTTCTTATGCATGGTGCTTGTGCAAGCTACTTTGTCCATAAGGGAGCAGTAACTCTTGAACTCTGTTTCAGCCAACGAAACATCTTTTGCAGTAATCGCATCCAAGAAGGATTTTGATTGAGCTTTAATGCGTTTCTTTCGCCAGTGGTTTACCGCACGGCGTCTAGCGTTTTGTCGAACATCTTTTTTGGCTGATCGTGATTGTGGCACAGTTGTGTCTCCGAGTTTCTCTACATGCCCCAACCTAGGGGCGAACATGGAATTATCCCAAAAACCAGCAGGAAGTCAAGTCACTTATGGTACTTTGATGTAGCGATATGGTACTTCCTGTGGTATTCTCCCCATCCTCAGGTGAAAAAACACCTCGTAATGACTTTGCGGGTGTAGCTCAACTGGATAGAGCGTCGGTCTACGAAACCGAAGGTTACAGGTTCGAGTCCTGTCATCCGCGTTATTTTCACCCCGTGCCCCGAAATATATATTTCGGGGCATTTTCAAGACCACAACCTTTTTTCCGTCTGGGGTCAGATCCCAAGGTGACCCTAAGGTGATTTCTGGTCTGGATTCTGGAGAGTCGGGCCACCATCAAGTGAAGCGGCCCAAACTTGTTTCGAAAGGGCTCAGTGTATTTTATGATCCCGAAATGCCAAATTCAACTGTAACAACGACGCTTACATCTTTCATAATTGTGCTTGTGTCGTGTATACCGTAACTTGAAACTCGTGTTGAGTTTGGTGTGGTAATTTGAATAACGCCTTGGCGAATATCCTTAATCGCTGTGACACTGCCACCTGCTTTGAGCGTCACTTCTTCTGCTCTAGTTCGTGCGTTTTCTGCAGCATTCGCCAATATTTCAACTTTAACAGCGCTTACGCCACTATAGGTGTACGAAGGTGTACCACCGATGACAAAAATACCATCCTTCAAGAGGTCAGTAACTTCACCCGCCGTCGCAGCAATTTTGTCAACTTCCGGAGTCGAGACACTGATATATTGCGAGAGTTCGTATTCGACAACATCTCTAGTTAGATTTCCATCAAAGTCATGTTCAAAAAAAACAGTTGTTGAAATAGCGCCACGCGTAATTTCATCGTTGGAGAATCCTTTTTCTTCAAGAAAAAAGTCGACGCGTTTCATTCCAATGGCAAGTGTTTCGTGTGCACTTTGGATGGTTTCTCCAGTGCCTTTGACCGTAATCCACCAATTCCCTTGATCACTGCGTACTCGTTTTGTTGCTTTTCCTTTCACCACAATCGATTGTTGAGCTATTTCTGCGTTAGCGAATTTAGAACTGTACGCGTTCGAAGCCACAATGGTGCTTGTGACGATGGACGCGACGATGCCGACTGCGATGACAGCGGCGGAGTTAAATGCCATAAGTTTGATGCGATATTCAGCA
>CAWLAZ010000156.1:0-3825 GCA_963854955.1 Phycisphaerae bacterium
ACAACAATGACAGAAGATCAACCAACACCTGAAGCAAACGAAGTAACACCTGATGTTACTCCGAAACCAACAACTGAAGCAACCCCTGCTCCTGAAGCAGTAAAACCTAAAGCGGTAAAAGAAGTTGCTCGAACAAAAACAATAACAACACCTAAGACCGATCCGCAAGATGGACACTGGTGGTGGGGAACCGGCAGGCGAAAAGCTGCCGTTGCACGCGTTCGTATTCGACCTGGTACTGGCTTATTCATCGTGAACAAAAAAGATCTCACCGAATACTTCACAGAAATTCGTGACCACAAAGACATTATAAAAATCCTTGAAAAAACAAACACTAAGGGATCTCTAGACGTACACGTAAACACGAATGGTGGCGGTTACACCGGACAGGGTGGCGCAGTTATCCTTGGACTTAGCCGAGCCCTCGCAAAATACGACCCCGCCCTCGAAGGACTACTTCGATCGAACGGATACCTCAGTCGTGACCCTCGACGTGTTGAACGCAAGAAACCAGGTCAACCTGGTGCACGTAAGCGTTTCCAGTTCTCGAAACGTTAAATCGAATTCGATTCAAACGAAAAACGGCTTGGACATTTGTTCAAGCCGTTTTTTTAATGCAGTTGTCTTCGAACCCAGTTTTCGCTTTTACCAAGGTCTCGCGCAATTTCGATTACACTTTTTGGATACCCCAGCCACCCGAACTGCATTGCATAAAATTCTTTTGGTTCCCGCTTGGGCAACAAGAATGACCACTGAACAACACGATAAAACGGAAATGCTATCGTTGGAATTTCTAAACGAGTCGCTGCTCGCGATTTTACGCTTTCGAATGCAATCGAAGAAAGCACTCGGTCCACTGCCGATGCAGGAGTACTCAGTGTTGTTTGCCCCTTAGAAACATCAAGTACACCACACGATTCACCAACTATATCGATAACTTGCTGCACAAGCTCTCTTGATTTTTTTAGGGGCAATTCATGTAACGGTCTTCCTGCGTGTTGTACTGCTACAGCCATCGCTGGTGTAACGGCAAACAACATCAACTGCTGCTGAAGTACATACGCCCAGCGTAAATCTGTCTCAATACGATCTAATGATTTTTCGCTTGGAGAATACCTTAACTTCGCAATGCCCTGCTTTGCTCGTCGCTTAAGTAAATGCATCGCCGATACCATCGCTATTTCTTCTGAAACAACCTGCATTTCTGAGTCAAACCCAAAATGCAGTGGGTCAATATGAAGCACCGGTGGTAATACTTTTTTCACAACTGGATTACCCAAAATAACTTCTTCAGCGTCTTCTCTTGCAAAGATATCAAGGTCAATGTACTGAATTCGCAATTGCTTTAATCGTCTTCTACGCAACCGAGCAACTGCTTTTCGCAATGCACCAGCAGAACGCTGGAAGCGTATTTCAAGTTTGTTCCAAGGAATACCAAACCCACGCGCACGCTCGACAAGCCGTGCATCATGCGTCGTCATTGAATATGTTTTCTTCAACGCATGTTTAGATTCTGAAACAGTTTCAAGCAAGGCGCGAATAGTCTCGTGCCCTCGCCCAGATTTTCCTGATAATTCTTTTGCTATATCGTTAAGCGAACGCATTGTGCCTTTGTATTCCAATGCTAAACGAACAATTGATTCTTTTTCTTGTTTTGAAAGAAGCGAAAAACATGAAGCTGTTTTAATCCGAGATAGATTCCGTTCTTTAAAGGATGCAAGCGATTCTTCAGCGCATCCAAGGCGCTTTCTGCCACTTTTTTCTTTTACCCAGTAAAAGACCAAGCCCTCGCCGCGCAACCTGCTCACTGTCCTAGAAGAAACTTGCAAAAATGAAGCCGACTCGTCAATCGTAAGCATCCCCTCGTCAGGCAATTCTAAAGTCCAACTTACTTCCGCAATCAGAGAAACTAAATCTCCCTTTAGCGCGCTTCCAAGAAGCATAGACTGAACAAGTGCATCGCCTTTGTATTTCGTTATTCGAAACACAAGATAATCAAATGGATACAGTGTTTCGTTTTCTATTTCACACAGTAATTGCTCGACCGTTTTAATTTGCTTTAGGCGAATTTTTTCAGGTGCTCGCTTTATCTGCAACGCTAATTCGCGAACATCTGGAATGTGAAAACGCGGCGCAATTGGCATCTGTTACTTCTTAAAAAAAGTCATCGGTTTCACCGCGTCTAGTAATCCAAGCGAATGCGCTTGTGTAAAAAACAACTCCAGCGATTCTCTGTGTTTTTCTGTGAAGGAGTACTGTATATGTTCCGTCAAATAACGGCACGCTAGTTTTGTATCCCAACCCTTGGAACATGCATTATCAGACACCACTTGTTCTATGCGATGCGCGTTACACCTGCGTTGTCTGTCTAGAACCATCGATGCTCGTTGCACAATATCATTATGCAAATTGGCTTTCCCAATCCAAATTGCAAATACAAAAGGAAGATTCGTTTGTCTATACCATGCATCTCCTAAATCGAGTTGCAAGGGATACACCGAATCAGTTGCACTTGTAACAACCTTATCTCCAATCATGAGGACGGTGTCTGGCCAATCTTTCGAATCGTGTAATGACCGAACATTGCAGGATGTAATCGTTGGCGTGATCCCATATTTATTTTTTAAAATAATTTGCAAGAGTGCAATCGAAGTGTGGCTATCGGTGTCGCAATGCACTTCTGTAATCGAAGCAAACGGCGTCTTGCTGCAAAGGCGAACTGTCAGTGTTTCACCTTCACTGCTTAACACGCCATCTGGAAGAATCGCAAGCGCTTCATCACACCTTTGATAATCAATTGACGATGCCAACGCTATGTCGACTTCGTTGCGCTCAAGGCAACCAGCAAGTTCACTGGGCACCTTGGGCACTAATTCAATACCCTGAATTGATGCAATCCCATCAATTAATGGTGTCGCGTTCAAAAAATTAACGACGCCAAGACGGAGCACATGTAGTTTTGCTTGCAACATATGCGCATCATAGATCCCCTTAAGCACGAATACCATCGTGTTTTCTCCGTTATCGGATGTTCTGTACTTTTTTTAAAACAAGTATGAACTTAACTGCAGGAGTAGCCGATAGATAGTTCGGACTGATGTGTGCTCTCGAGCCCAAGTAACAAAAGAATACACAAGGGACCGCCTGCGGGCCGACCCACTTTGCTTTCATGTTTCTTGGGCTCGACGACATTCGTCAAGACCTCTCTTCTCTTTCTTAAAACGTTCGTTCCCGTCACTTGTGACGGGAACCGTTTTTTATGTAGGGTATGTTCACATAAATAAAATAAACATTAAGTAGGTATGTGTGGTCCACTGAACAATCATTCCCCCATACATAGATTCCCTTGGGCTTACGCGCGCTTGCGCTTTTTATCTCGAGTAACTATTTCAAGCGACGGTTCAACATAAGCACGATGTACTTTTGGTGAAATACGACTAATGATTGCATGCGGAACAACACCCGCAACATCGGCAATTCTTTCTAGTGTTGCTTTGCTCTCAGGGGCTGTAGTAATTAACTCCACTCCGCATCCAATACCATGGTGTGGAATATCTGTAAGGTCTATGGCAATCTGATCCATACACACACTGCCAACTACCGGCGCATCACCGAGCACTTTCGTAAATTTTTCATCGAGCACACGCACAAATGCTCCGTCTCTGTCGCCCTCTGCGCCAACACCAATTGGATACCCCGCAGCATATCCAACTGGAACAATGCCTATTCGCGATTGTCTTCTTGCCATCCATTTACCAGAATATCCAACGCATTCACCCGCAGAAACATTTTTGACATGCGCCAGACGCGTTCGCCAAGAAACTA
>CAWLAZ010000157.1:0-3823 GCA_963854955.1 Phycisphaerae bacterium
AAGTAACTGGTCATAATGCCGGCAATAACAGCGATAAAAACCGCAACCCCGCCTAAATAGGCAATGGGCTGTTTATGCAATTTCCTAGCTTCATCCGGATGATCAACAATACCTGTTTTTCGTGCAACATGACGCATTATTGGAGTCGCTATTAGTGCAGAACCAAATGCAACTGCAAGCACGAGCCAATAGTGTTGTAAAAATGTAAACCACCCCAGCGGTTCCGTACTTTCTGAGGCAATAAATAGATTCATAAGTTTTTATTCGTCTTCTTCTTCCAATTCAGAATACGAGACCATCGCGAGGTAGTTTTTGCGGAAGTATCCGCCGACTGTACCAACCGCTGCATTCAGCATGACGCCGAGAATTTCCGCTCTGCTTTCGCCGAGTTCCCGAAGCACGCGTGCCACGAGACCACGCTCATCACGGTCACTATGGACAACAAGCGCCAAGGCATCCACGAGGTTCGCAAGAAGCAATGCATCACCAGCAACAATAGATGGTGGCGCGTCAATCAATACCAGGTCATAAGAGTCGCGCAATTCCGCCAAAACAGATTTCATTTTTTCGCTACCTAATCGTTGCGAAAGTCGATTCGCGGGCGTACCCGCTGAAATAACATCCACGCCGGATTCTGTCTTTTGTACACAGTCAGAAATACTTGCATTGCCCACTAATAAATCTGCGATGCCGCTTGCTGCATCGTCAAAATCAAACATCGATGCAAGGCATGGGCGACGGAAATTACAGTCAACCACGACTGTTTTACTGCCTGAAAGCTGTGAAGCGATTGCAAAATTACCAAGTACGGTTGTTGTTCCTGCTTCAGGTGCGGCAGATAAAAGCAACAGTGTTTGATGCGCAGACTGCTGAAGAGATCGATTGATACCTGCCCAAGCTTGCCTGCAAGACTCTGCAAATACGCCGTCGCTACTATGCAACAGAGCTAACTCTGGTGTTTCAAGACCCGAAGGATCTTCATGAATATCGGGCAATACACCAGCAACTTTTGCGCCGGGAATAATAAACACATCACTTGCGCTACGGATTTTCTGGTCAGTCAATTCACGCAAAAAGATGACGCCTACAAATGCACCAATCGCGAGAATTATACCTGCTGGAAGCATAATTTCCAATTTTGGAAATGATTTTTCACGCGGTTCGAGCGCAGGAGTCAAGCGACGGACTCTACTTGCATCGACACGTAATTGCATCAGTTTCAAACTTGATATGAGGCGCTGATTTTCATCGCGCTGCAATTCAAGTTGTATTCTCGTTTGTTCCATACCTTCAAAAACTGATTGGTTTGAAGCCAAATCACGAAGAGCGGCATCCTTCACTTGGATTTCTGATTCTGTTCGATCAAGGGCCGCGGTGAGTTGCCCTCGAGATGAATCAGCTTCTCGCATCTGGGCTGTCAGGTTTCGCCGAATGATTACCTCAATTTTAGATTCAATCTGATCCCTAGTTGCTTTTACAGTAATTTCAGATTCTCTAATCTGCGGGTGGGTTGGTGCTAGTCGATCCCGCAATGCACGGAGATTTGCTTCAAGTGACTCAAGAATTTGTACTTGACGAGCAACAATCGGGTCTTTCTCTGCCAGCAAGCGGTCCTCCATCGTTGCTTCCATCGTGCCATCAAGTTTTGCCGCAATTTGCAGGTAGCGTTGTTCAAGCGTAATAAGTATCTGACGGTTTTCGATAGCGTTTTCGGTCAAGCGTTGGATTTCAACCATCGTTGCGGAAAAACGCGCGTCGTCAAGTGTTGTAATACCCATTTTTTGGATAAATGCCTGCAAATCATCATTTAAATCCTGAAGCTTGAATCGAAGATGGCGACCTTGATCTTCAAACAATTCAGCATTAGAACGAAAACTCTCGTCATCAAGTTCCTTCGTTCTACGCATATATGCTTTTGCAATCGCGTTGAGCATAATTGGAACGTCTGTCGCTACGTGCGCAGACCAAGAAACACCATATAAGTTTGTCCCTCGCTTAATAATTGTACGAATTTCCTCGAGCAACTCGTCAACGGCCTCGTCTACAAGAACTGTCTCTCCATCTTCAGCCCAAAACTGTTCAATCCATACAGTCTCTTCAATGGTCCTGTCTGAGACCGCTTCAGTCAAAATGGAACGTTCCTTAATCAGAAAAACCTGCGTGGCAGCAACTCTTTCCACCATCTTGTCGCTAATTGTCTCTGTCGTTGCAATGTCTGTCGCGTTTCCAAGGCCTGGTCGAACTTCAAACATAACATCGCCCGTATACAGCGGGTATACCCGAGCAAACACAAAAAATGCAGCCGTACCCAAAATCGCCCCAATAACCGCCCATATTGGAATGCCCTTCCAATATCTTCGCAATACCCGAATTGGGTCAATTGCTCTACCTTTTGGCATTGGCCGGTTCGGAGAACCGAAATTTTTTGATTGTGGTGCTGGCATATCTGTGTGATTCCGTCAATTATTCTGCGTACTTCGAATATCGTCTTGAAGGGCCTTAATACTGTTCATTGAATAGGTATCTTCTGCAAGTTCTTGTGCAATGCGTAAATTATCAAGAGCCTTTTCCAACTGGCCTTCATCTGTAAGTAATTGTGACAAATGAACATACGCATTCATAGTTTCGCCTAATTTCAATGATCTTTGTAAATACTCTTTCGCTTTTTCTTTGCGACCCGCTTGGTAATAGCTCCAGCCCAATGCATCAAGCACTTCGGGCATTCGAGGCGAGAGACTTCGAGCTCTTTCAGCAAACACAATCCCGCGTTCTGGCTGGCCTAGTTGGTCTGAATACAAAATAGCGAGGCGAGCCATCGCCTTTGCATTTGAAGGATCAATCACTAATAAATAGTCTAACATTTCTGCGGCTTTAGAAAATTGCCCAAGACGCTCATGCAACATCGAAACAGTATCAATCACGAATGGATTTCGTGGCGCCATTTTTACTGCTTCTTGCACAATCGCTAACCCTTCTGCTGGCTTGTTCATATACACACCAACAACATACGCATAGTTGTTTCGAACTACTAGGCTGTTTTGCTCATCGAGCAACTTCTTAAATACGAAACGGCTTTCATCAAAAAGACCCGCCTCTACAAGTGATCCGCCTTTCAAATTGAGCAATTTCAACCTTGTGGCTGCATCGATATCTGGCAGAGCAACGCCAGTGTCTAAAAGCTTCACCACTTTGGTGATGTGCGCAATGCCGAATGCTTTGTAATAAACTGCGAGACCAAAATAATGATCCGCGTTAAACGTATTCAACGCTAATCCAAGTGCAAATTTCTCACCTGCCTCAGGATTATTTTTAAATAGTTCGCGCAGATCAAGGAACCAAATTGCAATTTCGCCTGGCGAAATCCAACCGAGGGCAATTGCATTCGTATATCTGTTCCATGATTGCTCCATCACTTGCAGGGCTTTTCGGCGCTTGCCTAAGTTCGCAAGGGCTTTTGCTTCAATGGATGCTGATACAGGGTGTAACGCTGCAATCTCACCCTGCGACATAGCAAGAAGTGCCTCATCTGGAAGCTTCTGATCCGTTCTTGTAAGTTCGTTTATTTGGCGCAGTAATCGCACTGATGGATTTCGCTGAATGGCTTCAAGATACACTTTGGCTGTTTCGCCTCGATCATCATTAGCACGTAGATATAAATCGCCTAATCGTTGATACCAAAAACCAGAGGACGGATCGAAATCGATACCCTCTTGGGCAGAGGCAATTGCTCTTCTTGTGTTATCAAGATCTAAATACGCTTCAATCAGGCGCTGCCGTACTCTATCTGATGCAGGATTATCTACAAGGTACGTCGCTAACAGAT
>CAWLAZ010000158.1:0-3778 GCA_963854955.1 Phycisphaerae bacterium
AAGGTTCGCCATAATCAAGGGAATAATAATAGTACGCACTGCGCGCACTCGCCCAGCGCCAAGATTCATCGCAGCCTCTTCTAGTTCACTGCTTGTTTGCTCAAGACCCGCAACTACAGAACGGACGACATAAGGAAGCCGTCTAACACCGTACGCAATTACAAGTAATAGCGTTGGATTTGGATTTGCCCCAAGCACATCGATCCAACCCTCAAACGGGTCGCCTTCTCCGAATGGCCAGCGCAATGACATTGCAACGTACCCAAATGCCATAACCAAACCCGGCACGGCAAGTGGCAACATAGACAACGCATCTAGTATCGAGCGGCCTTTTATTTTTGTTCGAACAATGATATAGCCAATCAATATACCGATGAATAAATCCAACACAACAGCAAGAGTCGAATACAACAAACTGTTACGAATAGACCCAACGGCAAGTTCGTGACTTAAGGCACCATCAAAGTGGTCCAGTGTCCAACTGCCTGGCATCACTGTTTTGTACCAAGAGCCCTCAACGGCAAGTGATGTAAATAACACAGATATATGTGGTAAAACAGCAAGACCAATGACGATTGTGAACGCTGCCATTGCTAACCACCCACGATACGACGTGAGTTTTTCGGGGACTGATTGCACCGACGCCTTGGAATACATTGCGTATGCCTTACCGCCGAACACAATTTTTCCTAAGAGGTAAAAAAGAATTGCCGCGAACAACATAACCGCAGTTAATGCGTATGGTTCTTGCGACGTGTTCATCTCTTTGATGCCGTTAAAAATTTGCACTGGCGTAACCACTTGGTAGTCGAACATCAAGGGTGTGCCAAGTTCAGTGAATGACCAGATAAAAACAATGGTTGCGCCGGCAAACAAACCGGGGCGAATCAACGGAAGTATGATTTGTCTAAAACGTTGCCATGGTGAAGCGCCCATGTTTTCTGCCGCTTCTTCAAGTGCAGGGTCAAGGTTTGCAAGCGCAGCGGTCGCGTTCAAATACAAAATAGGATACAGGTGCAACGCTTCAATAAACACAATTGCCCAAAAACCGCCGTTGCCAATAAAATCGTACCCCTCTGAAAATAAGCCCATGTCAACGAGCAGTGTATTTACCGCTCCGTATTTTCCAAGAAGATGGTGCAGGCCAATCGCGCCAACAAACGGGGGAAGAATAAGGGGCACCAGAACCAGTGCGGAAAACACACCCTTAAACGGAAAGGTATACCGCGCCGCAAGGGTTGCAAGGGGGAGTGCGATGATGATGCAAACAAGCGTGGTGCCCACGGCAATGCCAAGTGCATTCAAGAAACCATCAAACAGTATTGGGTCATTGAATACTGTGAGAATATGATGGAACGTAAAACCGCCGTCACGACCCTCAAAACCACCTTGCACCGTCAACCAAATTGGATAAAGCAAAAATGCGCCAAAAAACGCAAACAATCCAAACATAATCGCTCTGGGCGCAAAGTTCCTCTTCCGCATGACAGCATTGTACATTGAGGTCACATCAGGGTCTGGCCCCAGAGGTCTGACCTCGGACAGAAAAACTTCTACTACCAGTAAGAAATGAGCTGGATAAGGTCAGATACGTTTACCGTGCTGTTGCCGTCAAGATCCTCAGGACAACCATCACAATTTCCCCACGCAACGATAAGCGCCAAAACATCGTTTACATCAATGACGCCATCACCATTTACATCACCTGGAACGGTTGTCTGTTCAGGAAACAACCATCCAAGACTAAACACTCGAGAGCCACCAAGTGAATCGATCCGTTTAACTTCCAAAACATATTTGCCCGATGCCAAGCCCTCTATATATAGATGCTCAACATTATCAAGATCGCTTTCGCTCACCACATTGCCCGCACTAAAAACTCCAAGACCAGCATCGCCCGTAATATCTATAAGGGTGCCGCTAACTTCTTTCCACAAAAACAAATCAAGATTTGCAAGCGAATAACTCCCGAACCCACTGGTTGCGAGTTGGTGCCAAGTCAAGACAATCGAAACCTCATCCGCAAGTGAACCAACATCAAACTTGATAAACCTGCTTTGGTTGTGGCCAAGCGTCCATGTTTCCCAACCAGCATGAGGCGCAATTGAAATTCCATTGCTTGATTCACTCGACGCATGCTGGCCACCCGTGAGCACTCTGTGTGCACGGTCAATATTTGCCGTTCCAACACCATAGACTGCGTCAATCGGCTGAATCGTTCGACCGCGATTTGCGCCACTTGTCGGTGTATTATTCGTCCATCCTGCAAGGTGTTTTCCGCCCGTCAACAAACATGCCTTGATAGTTTCGCTTAATCCTGCAAAATAATTACTTGATGTATTCGGATGCGTTTCTCTTGTTTCAACGAGAAGAGCAACGATTGCTGAAACCACTCCAGTTGCATTACTTGTCGATCCTTGCGACGCAACGATCAATGGAAGTTGCCTGCCCGGCAAATCGTATCCAGAAGGAACCGTCCCTGATACATGCTCACCGTTTTGTTTCCCGACACTTACACAATTAAAACCAAAAGACATCAGCGGTGAGTGCGCGCCCGAGTTTGCTACACCATTCAACATCATCACATCGTGTTGGTCAATCGACCAATCAGCCCGGCGCAATGCTTGGCTATCTGTTGCTGCGCTTCCAAAAGATCCAGTCCAACTATTATTGAACAATACGGTATCCCCAGGCGGGAGTGATGGATTACTTCCCAAGCCCACGTGCAAATATCCCGATGTTGCCCAGCCCTCTGCGCTATACACATTTATAAGATCAATACCTTGGGCAATGCTTGAAATACCCGTGCCGTAATATCGCATACCCACTTGCGTAGCATGATTTGAAACCACCGAACTACCACTGTGCAAAACAAATGTTTTTCCTGCAAACAGGGGGTCGTTTTCATCTGGTGCATAGCCACCAGAACTTGCGTTTGCTTCGACCTGGCCGACTTCTATCCCCACACCAGTAGGTTCATTGCCTCCGCCAAGGCGTTCAATTAAATCGAGATACCCGTGCTCGGTTGGCACATCACCAAAAACTGTCACGCAGCAAAGGGCACAAGTTGTAAAACATGTTTGTAGACGCATATAAAGCATTCTTCTCCAACAAAAGAATACCAACAATCTATGTGGATTCAACGTCCAATATGGAATTATGAAGAAGTTGCCTGAATAATCGGACTTTTATTGGGTTAAACGCGATTCTACGCTCGCAAGTAATTCTCGCTCGCGGGCAACATCACGGGTAACTGGCATCCAGAACGAGCCGGGAGTTTGTTCCCAAGGTTCTTCCGCGGGCAATACTTTGGTTCTTGATTCTTGACGAAGCGACCACGAACCACGTCGAATGCCCTGTGTGTATCTACGTTCAACATACACCAACACGCGCAATTCCAGCAGCCCCTCGTATGTTGTTAAGTCCATTCCGGTTGATGAAAGCAAGTTGGGGCCGTCCAATACACCGGATTGTTTTTCTATAGAAACACCTGTTCTTACAGGAATAAATTCAAACCGTGCGGTTCGGCGTTGTTGCGTGAGGGTGTTTTCAAGACCTTGCCTTGCTGTGGATGGATGGGGTTTCCATGGCTCTAAAAAACTTCCCGCAACTGCTGGGTCGGTTGTAACAACGCCACTTCTGCGATCAACAAGAACAGGGTGCATGCCATCTGCATTTGCTGCAGCAAGTGCGGCATCAAATGCTAGAGCATAATTTTGCGAATCAAGTATAACCACTTCTGGGCCAATAGTTTTACTTGAACAGCTAGTTGCGAAAG
>CAWLAZ010000159.1:0-3773 GCA_963854955.1 Phycisphaerae bacterium
TCTTCGTTTCGACCATTGGTACGATTATGCAGAAATGACACAAGCCCTGCATGATCTTGTTGCCAAATACCCAGAACTTCTCGCCATAGAAAGTATTGGCCAAAGTGTTGGGGGTCGAGAACTGTGGCTTGTCACATTAAATAGCCCCGCTACTGGAGGCGACCGCGATAAAACAGCTATGTTTATCGATGGAAACATTCACGGCAATGAAATTCAAGCTGCTGAAACTGTGTTGTATTCCATCTGGTATTTATGCAAAAGCTACGGAGTCATTGACCGCATAACTGAACTGATTGATGAACGTTCATTTTACTTTGTGCCGATGGAAAACCCAGATGGCCGAGAAGTTTGGTTCCACCAACCGGCTAATCCCCATTTCTTGCGAGGTGGTATTCGGCCAGTAGATAACGACCACGACGGCGTGAGCGATGAAGATGGCCCCGATGATCTTGACGGCGATGGGCACATTACATCCATGTGGATCCAAGACGAACTTGGTCGATATGAAATTGATGAAGACGACCCAAGATTCTTCAAAAGGGTGGAAGCAAATGACCCCCCTGGTGGTTGGTCTAGGCTTGGGGAAGAAGGTTTCGATAATGACGACGACGGAAGGGTGAATGAAGATGGTATTGGTGGCTACGATCCTAACCGTAACTGGCCTGCCGATTGGCAACCAGAGTGGATTCAATACGGCGCAACAGATTATCCATTTAGTTTGCCAGAGACACGCGCTGTCGGTGAATTTTTACTCGACCATCCGAACGTAGCCGCATGCCAAAGTTACCACAACGCTGGTGGCATGATTCTTCAGGGGCCGAGCGCATCGTATATGACGTATCCGCATTCCGACATGAGCGTACACACGACAATCGCACATAAAGGTGCCGAGATGCTTCCGTTTTACGAACCAATGATTGCGTACAAAGATTTATACACCGTGCACGGAGGTGAAGATGGATTCACCTACGAAACACTGGGGATTGTTAGTTTTACAAATGAACTCTGGACAGAAAAACGAATGTACGCAAATGGTGAAAACCCTTCAAGAGATGAGCGAAAGCAGTTTCGCGACTTGCTGCAATTTGAAGACGTATTTGTGCCGTACCATGAAGTTATGCATCCAACATATGGAAAGATCATGGTGGGTGGAACGACAAAATATTCGAGCCGTGTAACACCGCCATGGATGCTCGAAGAAGGATGCCACCGAAACTTTGCCTTTACGATGTACCACGCTGATGAAATGCCACTTCTTACGTGGGGTGCACTTGATGTCAAGAACATTGGCGGTAATTTATGGAAAGTCACCGTAGAAATAGCAAACGACAAACTTATTCCATCGAGAACCGCAATGGCAGCAAAACATCACATTGGTTCGCCTGATGTCATGCTTTGCACGACATCAAAAAACACTCATGTTGCGGCATCTGGTACCGTGCGTTCGATTCAGAAAACAGCGAAACTTGATGTGATTGATTCTGAAAATCCACAACGAATTCTTGTAAACAATGGTATAGGAAGTAAAAGCAGCACACTCTTTCAGTTCATCGTTGATGGAACTGGCGAAGTGTCGTTCATATACAAAGCAGAAAAAGGTGGGACACTCAATCGTTCCGTGCAACTAAAAGAACAGTTCATTCCCAAGCCAATCGAACACAAACGCGCCATCCCAGATACTTCCTCTTGATTAGTTTACCGTTGCGACCTTCAATACTTCATTTGGATTCAGTAAGTTCGTCAAGTTGCCTCGTTCAGCTAAAACAAATAAGTTGCACTTGCATGCTTTGCTTTATGACTCCGTACACGCTTTCGGTTTTTTGTTTCGCAAAGTTTTGAATATTACTTTTTTTGTTTGCCGCCAACTGTAAGCGTTGTTTTTTTTGGCTTAGAGGCACTGCTGCAACAGGTTGTTTTCTTCCAACGCGGGAAAAAGGGTCGAATAAATATCCAAAGTGCAAATAAGACAATGGCTGTCACAATCCAAAATTGCCATGACCCAATTGGCATTACACAATCGCCGTGACAATGGTGAACGTAATAAATGAAGCCACCCATGCAAGGACCGTCATGTAGCCAAGTTGTAAGCATGCCCAGCCCCACGAGCCCGTTTCGCGTTTTGTCACAGCAATGGTTGGCAAGCACTGCATTGCAAGAACGAAGAACACCAACAAACTAGCTGCGGTAGGCAGCGAAAGCATCGGCTTGCCATCATCAGTCTTAGCATGTTCTATCTTTTTAATAACGCCTTCTTTTTCGGCATCGTCGTCCCCAGCAGTTAGAACTGCAAGTGTTGAGACAAATACTTCTCTTGCTGCAAAACTGGTCATGACACCTACGGTCAGTTTCCAATCGTAGCCAAGCGGTGCAAACGCTGGCTGAAAGAATTTTCCTATTTGTCCTGCGAAACTGCCTCCCAATTGCTCGGTGTAGGCAAGAGAGTCCGCTTCACGCATTAATAGTTCCGAGGCGCCTATATCTGTTTCTAAAACGATGCTTGCTTCTTGTCGAAGTGCCGACACGTTTTGTGAAAGTTGTATTTTAGGGTAAGCGGAAAGCCACCAAAGAATGATGACGATTGCAAGAATAACCGTTCCAGCATTTTTCAAAAATACCCATGCTCTATCAAGAGTAGTAAGAAATGCTGTGCGAAGAGAAGGCATTTTATACGTTGGCAATTCCAACATCATTGGCCTTGAAGTGCCTGGAATAAGTGTCTTCCGAACCAAGAGCGCAGTGAACAGTGCTGCAAGTGCTCCAAGGATGTAGCATCCAAAGAACGCTAAGCCAGCAAGGAAAGGCGAATCAATAAAAAGGATGCCGACAAGCAACACATACACCGGCAACCGAGCAGAACAACTAAAAAATGGCGCAACTAAAATTGTTGCAATACGATCACGTCGATCAGGCACAATTCTGGCTGCCATGATTGCTGGGATCGCGCAAGCATGTGCGGATAAAAAGGGAACGAACGATTGGCCGGGCAATCCAAACTTACGAAGTAAACGGTCCATGACAAATGCTGCCCTTGCTAAGTAGCCCGTGTCTTCAAGCAAACTAATCAAGAAAAACAAAATACAAATTTGAGGCAAAAACACAACCGTCCCTGCAACGCCACCGATGACACCATCGACGACCATGTCGTGCAAGTCGCCTGCCGGCAAAAGCCCACCCACAAAAGTACCTACATGACCAAAAATAAACTCGACCATATCCATTGGGAATGCAGCGAGTGTAAAAATCGTCCAGAATAAACCGGACATAATCGCGGCAAACACAATTAAACCAAGAATAGGATGGGTGAATGCTTTGTCCACGCGATCCGTAAATGTACCTATAGAAAGTTCGCCGCCCACACTTGATGCAATCAACTCATCTGCCCAAACAAGTATTGCTTTTTTGTCTTCAGTTGAAGGAAGTGGCTTTGCATCGCGCTTGGGTTTATCAAGTGCTTCATGCAGTTTATCAATCCCCATCCCTGATCTAGGGTGGACCGCAACAACATGGCAACCTAGTTTTTCGCCGAATTTTTCTGTATCAATGGTCAACCCAGATTTCTGGGCAATGTCCACCATCGAAAGTGCAAGTACACAAGGCACATCGCGGTGTAATATTTCGTTTACAAAGATTAAGTTCCGTCGCAAATTTGTAGCGTCTGCAACAACGACGACTGCATCGGGCGAATCGCATTCCATGCCATCGAATGCCTGACGGCAAACACTTGATAAGTCATCTTTTGCGTTTAGGCTATAAATGCCTGGAAGGTCTATGAA
>CAWLAZ010000160.1:0-3755 GCA_963854955.1 Phycisphaerae bacterium
TCAACGCAACAAGCGCCAATGCATGATGAATCGCTGCATGAAACGCCAATACCTAGAAACTCGCCACCATTATCCGTGCACGTTGTTTCGAATGTAAACAAACAACCGCCCTCGAGAAAACAACAAGCACCTAAATCAGAACAAGGGCTGTCGTCCGTGTTTGGGTCACCGTCTGGGTCACAAAGCTCCCCGTCAAAATAGGTTCCGCCAAGTAAGCCTTCGCAGGTTTCTCGTGAAATTTCAACACAGAAACCCGTATCTAAACAACATGCCCAAGGGTCCCCACCGGCTTTTGCTTGATGCGAATGCGCAATGAATGCTTCCAAAATAAATGGTTGCATTTCCATGCCGAGCATTTCAACGGCTCCTTCGTTTGGTCCTTCAATATTGGTTTCGGCGATGGGAATATATCCAAACGGTGAATCGGTACCGTTATCATTTTTTTGCCGACCCAGAAGCGGAGGCGTTACCGCCTGGCTCAATGGCAAGTTATACCTTGCCTCTGTACCATCGGGTAAGTAGGGCAATGTGGAATGTTCTCGCCAATTAGAATCTTGATCTCTGTACGTCAATAGATTGGACGCAAGACCAGCGGCGCTAATACGCGCTTGTTGATAATAATTCGTTTCAAGTGCGTCCCAATCGTTTTCCGGATCAGGCGTGTCGTACTCACCTAGAGGTGCATGCGCACCACGCTTTAGCGTATCGTAGTTTGCAGCATTTGGGTCGAGATATTCTAAATTTTCGATACCGCGTTCTTGGCTGTCAGTCATTGCCAAAAGTATTTGCAATGGAGCTCGATCAGCAAGATTTAACCTGCCGTCTAAATCCGATTCAAACCAAAGATCAAAATAAAAATCAGAGCTATTCGGATAATATTCACGAAGGTCTGCTTTGCTTCTTGACTGTTCCCGCCAATTCTTAATTGCATTTTCTAAACCTACCTGACCATTCGTTGCCGCTGCATTGAATCCCTCAATAACAACCTTAGTCGGAAACGTCGAACCGAAAATACCTATTAGTTCTGCACCAGAAATACCGTTGTCAAGATATTTAGAAATATCAAATGCGTCGTACCCATTTGGAATATTCAAGTTTTCTGGATCATGGCGATTCCAGAATCGGTCCTCCCACCGCAACCACGGGGGAAGTAAATCATTCCGTACACCAGAAAACATCGTCAATTTACGGCGGTTATCAAAGACCAATTGCCCGTTGTCCAGCTGTGCTCTGTATTCAGATGCTTCATGTTGATCCATATGCGATCGCAGGAATTGTTTGTCGTAATCACTGATCAGATTATTCGCGCTTCGTTCAAAACGAGAACCAACAAACTGATAGTTGTTCCCTTCTGTAACTCGCAATTCCAAATCATCCGAAACTGTGTATGGTCGAAGGCCATTTGTAGCGTTAAACGGGTCACGTCCAGCTAATTGAAAATACCACAGCCGACCATAGCGAGAGGAAATATCATCTGTAATGTTTAAAGCATGATTACTCGTCGGATCAGAAAAAACGGAGTTAGAATTATTGTAATCAACCTCAATACCAAGTTCATCGAGCATACTTGCATTTTCTTGATTTGCCCACTGGTCAGTGTCCCAGTCAACATACACTTGTGCATTTTCACTGACTGGCTCGACACGTGGATACGATATCCACTGTTGCCCATTGAACAATGCATTACCAGGTAAGTTCGATAGGTTGTCCATAAAGCCAACACGCCATGGATACACAGTGCCAACTACAAGGTTGTTTTGACCAACAATAGCAAGATCCGCCGGTGTGTGCCCACGCGTTGCTTCGCCGACCAAATCACGCGCGGTGTCGTTGTCATTCCAGTCTCCGTAATCTGAACGATGAAACTGTGTCGCAACGTTCATATTGCCACGACCACTATTATCCGTCACCGATACGGCTACTATTTGCCTTGTGTCTGGCCCAAGTGTTTGCGGGTACAAATGCCAGAAGGCATCGGTGAACCCATCCCCGTCTGTGTCAGTCAACATTCGTTCAACGTACCATCGGTCCGTGCCTTCAATAAAAGCGTCGAGTGGACGTTCGCCTGCATCGGGATCGTTTTGAATACCGTCGCCGTCGAGGTCACTTAAATTCAAAAAGTTCTGCGGAAGCAATGCAGGGTTTGCTTGCGCTGCAGCCCATCCATTGAACGTTACCCAATCGAGCCATAAATTAAAGTTTGCTTGCCCGCCATTAATGAGCGCAGGGTATTTCGTTGTTCCACTTAGCGCCAAATTTTGCCAGCCATCTATGCGTTGCGGGCGATTAATTGGCCATTGTTCAATAGGCACATCAAGATCAGTAATTAAACTCCAAGTTACATCACTAATATCAGGTACAGCACGCCATGTGTTTCCACTTCGAGAAAGGTTGGTCAAGTGACGCCAGTGTGTGAAGGTTTCCGGTGTACCGTCAGAATCCGTCCAGCCAGGGAACCCCTGCCCAAGTATGTCAATGATATCGGCACGCTGTGGCTCAAGATCACGTAGCCAACGCGTATCGCCAAACGAAGGACCACCTATTGGGTTTATTGGTCCTAATGCCGGTACACCTAAAAAAGTTGTATCGTCTGGTGGATTTGTCCACGGCACAACATCGTACGGTGCAAAGTTGAAAGGATACGTTGCATCATGTCCATAGCGTAGAGCGGTTGCCATGGGAGCACCACGACGTGTGTTTGCGCTGTTGGCAGGAATTTGCGCACTCGCAACGATGGGATTTGCAAAAAGCGCTTGCGCTGTTTCATCTGCCACTTGCGTTGCAATTGTCCGAGCCCTGTCGTTAATTTTTGCCACGTCGCGCTGTGCGATTGCTGTTGCACGTCCACTTTGCGTTCGAGTAATAAATGCAGTTGCAACTAAAACAAGTAATACAAGAATGCCAATAACAAGGATAAGTGCATTCCCAAAACGAGTGCGAGATGTGCGTGCTCTATGTATGTTCATTAGTTTCGCTCCGGCAAGTCGACAACAAATTGGTAAGTCCAACCAGCTCCTAGTCTGTTATTTCTATCAAGCAAACGCAAGGTAATTCGCAAGGCACTTGGCCAAGGCGTGTATCGCCAGGTGGAGTCACCGGACGTACCATTAAGAAAATCAACATCGTTTTCCATAAACGGATCGTGCCCGTTATAGCCAAACAGTGCCCAGTATTCATTTGTGCGCGCGCCATTAGCAAAAATTGTTGGTATAGGCACAACGCCAGCGGCATCTGAATTGTCGAAGTAAGGTTCGATAAGATACGGTTCAACAGAAACTGGTGCAAAATCATTCGTCGAACCATCGTTTGCATCGAGTGTAAATTGCGTGAGCGTTCTAAAAGCAATATTGTATTGATCACTTTCTCCATCAAGGTTGTAGGTATACGAACTGCCAAACCACGGTTGAGCAATAACATCATCGTATTGGTATCCTGAATACCAAATATTGTTTGCATTGACTGCTTCGCCGACGCCTTCATCGTACGTCCATTCAACTTGAAAGGAAATGCACCCTTGTGCAATTGCGGGCATCATCAATGCTTGGTCGTATCGAATTGCCGTCGGTGGGTATGGCTCCACACGTGGCCAATAAAAAAGAGACGCAATTAATTGTTGTTGATCCGTTACCGAACTCGTATCTTCATTTCGCCACTGCCTGTTTTCATCACCGAATTCTACTTCTTGTAAAATGCACTGGCGCACATCATCGAGTTGTGTCGCAGCAATATCTACTCTGCCATGAAGCACATGCGGA
>CAWLAZ010000161.1:0-3746 GCA_963854955.1 Phycisphaerae bacterium
CAGATTAATACGGTGCATAGCATGACGGTACTCCATAGAAAAATTGAAGCGAATAATGAAGCGCTCAAGGTATTAAAAATACAGATTGAACGTGCCTGTTCGCCTAGCAAATTGGCTCCGGCAAATTCTCTAACGGATGAGGCAGATGAACAACCCTAGAATCACTTCGCGTGTATATGCTGTATCCATACTGTTTGTGTGCATCGTTGTTGTACTTATGGGGAGCAGTCTCTATAAAGTAGTTGCATTAAAAACGAATCCGCAAGCCAAACTCATTGCAGCTACCGATCCTACTATTTCCACTTCGAATCAACTCGCAACGCGGGGACAAATTACAGACCGGAGAGGGAGACTGCTTGCTGCAAGTCGAATCGGATACAAGGTATTTGTTGATCCAAGCCTTGTAGAAGATTTTGTTGCACTTTCTTTTGAACTTGGCGAGTTACTCACCATGCCGCCTGCAGAAATAGAGCAACAATTGCGCGCAACGCCAAGAAGCCGCTATGTCGTGTTAAAAAAACTCGTCACGCCTGAGGAAGAGAAGTCCCTTCGTGCGTTAAAACATCGTTGCGTAGGTCTAGATGAGCGATTAGTTCGTGAATATCCCCACGGCGATATCGGTGGTTCACTTATTGGACTTGTCGGCGCTGAGCACACTGGCCTTGCGGGATTTGAAAACAAGTACAACAACAAACTTTCCGGAACTGCAGGAAAATTTGTACGCCAACGAGATTCAAAACGAAACACCCTTTGGGTTTCTCCTTCTGATTACAATCCCAAAACAGATGGCGGGAACATACAACTTTCTATAGACGTGGTTATTCAAGATATCGCCTATTCACGGCTGCTTGAAGAAGTAAAACGTTGCAACGCTGGCGGTGGACGCATCGTAGTTGTAGATCCTGCAACAGGCGAAATTTTAGCCATGGCTGACATTCTAAATCCCCGCAATGGCTGGTCCCAACAACCTGAAGATCCAAACCGAGAAATGGATATACGCCTTGGTAGAAATCGATGTGTAACTGATCCTTACGAACCCGGCTCCACCTTTAAGCCGTTCATCTGGTCCGTCGCTACACAGCTTCGCAAAGCAAAAATAGATGAAATTCTCCCCACACCTTCAAGCGGTCCATACCGAACCAATTCTGGTCGCCCAATTCGTGATGCGCGTTACTACGGACCTTCAAGCTGGGAAAAAGTGCTCGTCAAATCATTGAACAGCGGCATGGCCATTGTTTCACAGCGCATGACACATGCGGAGTTACAAGACGCCATTGCTCGTTTTGGTTTTGGCGAACCAACATACATTGGGCTTGGTGGTGAAACCAAAGGCATAGTGACATCCTCTTCTAACTGGAGCGATTACACGCAAGCCTCTGTTTCCATGGGGCATGAAATTGCTGTTACTCCCTTGCAGATGGTGCAGGGATTTTCTGCGTTTGCACGAGATGGCACAGTTCCTCAGTTGCAACTTGTTCTTGCAACAGACGATGACGTCATGTTCGTCCGAGAGGCACTTACTCCCGAAATCGCTGCGCTAACTCGCAAGATTATGGGAAAGGTTATGACTGAAGGCACTGGGCGTAAATCGCAAAGCAAGCTGTACGATCTTTTTGGTAAATCGGGCACTGCGCAATTGCCAAAGGCAGATGGCACGGGCTATTTTGAAGACCGCTATATCGCAAGTTTTATCGCTGGCGCACCCATCAACAATCCGAAACTTGTTGTGCTCTGCGTCATTGATGACCCTGACAAAACAATTGGACACTACGGTGGTGTTGTTGCTGGCCCCGTAGTTCGCGACGTCATGGAACAGTCGTTGCAATACCTCGGCGTCCCACCATCCGTCGACTATCTCGCCACGTCCTCTCAAGAGTAGACATCGATGTAGGCAACGGTGCAAGCAACGGCTTCTATATCTATGATAGTTTCCGATTATAATTTCCTCATGCATACAATCGAGGCGATGAAAAGCGATGAAGACATGCTTTGCCGTAATGCATTGTAACTTTAGGTTATATCCGCCAAGATATTGGCTTGCCAGTCGCACCCGTGGCTTCTTTGACAACCATGACAACTACAGCACTAACAACAGCAAACATGCACATCCAAAAAGCTGGCCAGTACATTTGAAGCGCCATTAACCATGCCGATGCGTACATACATTCCCACAATGCTCCGTAGCGTCTGATTTTTTCTGCAGCAATAATGCCTGTCTTTGCACGTATTAATTTCCATCGAACAGTCAGTGCAAACCCAGCAACTGCACCAAGCGGCCAAAGAAGTTGTTCAACGTCCATACCCTCTGGCAGGAGCGAGCCGTTTCGCGCCAATGGCCCACTAAACAAAACCAACGACCAAAACAACCAACCAAGAAAAATGCCGACCCAACCGCGCACTGAAATCTTCGGACGTTTATCTTCAAGTCGATACATCGCCATAGCGCAAACCATCGCGTGCGTCATGACTAACCACACAGGAAGCGTAAAGATTAATTCAACGTTAGCAATCAACATGCTCGAGGCGTAAATGAGCCCAATCGTAACAATTCCAATTGCGGGCACATGCTTCCCAACTACATTGTAAAAAAGAATTGCTGCCGCAGTAAGTAGACCGATCCGAACAGGCCATGCGCCTAAAAAGGAAGCGGCAAGTAAGGCAATCAATAAGGAACACACCAGCAATACCACCGCTTGTGCAATGGGAATCCAACCGCTTGGAATGGGTTTATTTGGGTGAAATGTCGCATCATGACGGGCGTCAATCGTGTCGTTCAATGACGCTGCAAAAGCACAAATACCTACTGCAACTACCGCCGAAGCCAGTAACGCAGACCACCAAGGCAGTAAGTAGACGCTTGTGCCGACGTAGGCAGAGTCGTGCTTTGTAATCAGTAGGACCAAACAGATATCTGCGATAGCGCCAATTGCTACACTGAATCGGGTCAACTTCAGCGCTTCCATAACTTGTCGTGCGGGCAATGCCATGTGTATATCGTACATACCTGTAGCAACGCTGCCTGGTCTCGATTACCATACGCAATCTAATGCAAGAAGAAACCACTAATACAAAGAGTGCATCTGGACTCAAAATTGCGATTCTCGTCAGTACCTACCACGAAGCAATCACAACTAAATTGGAAGAAGGAGCACGTTCCGAATTTATCGCTTCTGGTGGTATCGAAAGTAACTGCACAACAATTTCGGTTGTTGGCGCATGGGAATTACCGCTTCTTGCAAAAACTATTTCCTTGCATAATCAGTACGATGCTCTCATCGCACTCGGCTGCATCATTACCGGCGAAACAACACATGACCAAGTGATTGGCCACGCCATCGCTCAAGGGTTGATGCAAACTTCACTTGCATGGGGGCACCCCGTTTCGATGGGCGTACTCACCTGCCAAACAATCGAACAAGCGCAAGCACGAGCTGGGGGTTCCTCCGGAAACAAAGGTGTTGAATCCATGCGCGCCGCGATCGAAACAGAAATGAGTATACAAGAACAAAATGCCTAAAAGCAGAACATTACGTGAACAGGTCCTCCAACTTCTTTGTCAGTACGACGCGGGTAATGAAGATGTTGCTTACACCACCGAACAAAACTTCGATGAAGAAACCGGCAAAACAAACGAGCCGGATTCAAAAGCAAAAAAGTTAGCAAAAAAGATATGGGACGATCATGTTGTTAGTGATGCGCACATCGCACCCTTCACCCCTGATTGGCCCATGCACAGACAACCACTC
>CAWLAZ010000162.1:0-3720 GCA_963854955.1 Phycisphaerae bacterium
AACGCGGATTGACCAACACACTCCTTCTTCCTTATACACCACAAGAAGAATTCAACGATGCACTTAATTGTTGTGACGCACTCATAGTGACAATTGCCAAAGGGATTGACGGTATTAGTTTCCCGTCGAAACTGTATACATGCCTTTCCGTAGGAAGACCAATCATTGCTTTTTCAACTCCTCAGTCAGAATTACGACCAATCATCGAGGACAATTCCATCGGTGCTTGGCTCGATATAGCAGATACTGATGGGTTTGTAGCCTACGTTCGCTCGTTAATGGCGAATCCAACCGAGGCACAACAGTGCGGAAAACGCGCACGAGACCTTCTTGAAACGAAATACACGATAGAAAAATCGGGACAAGCGTACTTTGATGTACTTGCACAGGCAAATCGAGAATAAAATACAAACTTCATACCCACTCATGTTGCAACAAATGACAGAATACAATTAAAGGAATTCCGTATGTCTTTACTCGTGACCGGCGGAAGAGGCCTCGTTGGCTCAGCCATCAAAGCCGATTTAAAACCAACACGCGACTCGTTAGATCTCATGGATCTTGATGCAACTGTTGCGTACATCAAAGCAAATGATGTAACAGAAATTATCCATTGCGCTGCAAAGGTTGGCGGAATCAAGGCCAACATGGAACAACTTGGCGAGTTTTTCTACGCGAACATAATTCTAAATACGAATGTTCTTGAAGCCGCCCGCAAATGCGGCGTGACTAAAATGGTTTCATTTATGAGCACCTGTGTCTTTCCAGATGATGCAACCTACCCCTTAAGCGCAGACCAAATCCATAATGGCGAACCACATAATTCAAATTATGCGTACGCGTATGCAAAACGAATGCTCGATGTGCAAAGTAGAGCATATCGGGACCAATACGATTGCAACTTTGTAACTGTAATACCATGCAACATTTACGGGCCACATGACAATTTCGATTTAGTCAATAGTCATGTAATTCCTGCCCTCATCCGAAAATGCGAGACGGCAATGGAGCAAAATGCTGATTTTGTCGTTTGGGGATCTGGTAAACCATGGCGTGAGTTCATGTACGTAAGCGATGTAGCCGAAATAGCCACTTGGGTACTGAATAATTACGATTCTCCAGTACCTTTTATTATGTCACCAGACGAAGAAGTTCAAATCTCTACAATTGCCCATGAAATAGCCCATTGCATGGGATTTGATGGTGCTATTGTGTATGACGATTCCTACCCCGATGGGCAACTTAAAAAGCCATCGGATAACAGCGTTTTAAAACAACACATGCCTCATTTTGAGTTTACCACTATTCAAAATGGACTCAAAAAAGCCATTCATTGGTACAAAGAAAATAAGAAAGACATTCGATCATGAAAAAAGCACTTATCACAGGAATTAACGGTCAAGATGGATCCTATCTCGCTGAATTCTTACTTGCAAAAGGCTACGAAGTGCATGGCATTCTGAAACGAAACTCCGTGGCAGAAAATCAAACAGCACGGCTCGATTCCATCTTTGGAAAATTGAACCTTTATTACGGCGATTTAACTGACTTGTCTTCGCTGATTTCAATTATGCAAAAAGTCCAGCCAGACGAGGTGTATAACCTTGCCGCGCAATCGCACGTTCGAATTAGTTTTGATGTACCGCTGTACACTGTGCAAACTGTTGCCAATGGTGTACTTAACGTTATCGAAGCAGTGAAACTTGTCGCTCCAAATGCACGCGTTTATCAAGCATCTTCTTCTGAAATGTTTGGCAACTGCATTGATGACGATGGTTTTCAAAGAGAATCAACAACGATGCGTCCCGTTAGCCCTTACGGGTGTGCAAAAGTGTTCGGATACAATATTTCCCAAAATTACCGTCATTCCTACGATATGTTTATCTCAAATGGCATCTTGTTTAACCATGAATCGCCTCGTCGTGGTTCTAACTTCGTCACAAGTAAAATCGTAAAGGGTGCAATTGCAATCGCTTGCGGTAAAGCGACCGAATTACGCATGGGTAATCTTGATGCGAGGCGTGACTGGGGTCATGCAAAAGATTATGTCGAAGCAATGTGGATGATTTTGCAAGCAGATGAACCGGATGACTATGTTTGCGCAACGGGCGTTTCGCACAGTGTCCGCGACTGTTGTGAGTATGTCTTTAGTAAGTTAGGTATGAACTACGAAGATTATTATGTACTTGATAAACGATACCTACGACCAGAAGAATTGCACGACCTTAAGGGTGACTCGACAAAAATTCGTAAAAAGTTAAACTGGAATCCAAAATATACGTTCGAAACGTTAATGGATGACATGGTTGAGAGCGATGAAAACTTTCCAAATATTAAAAAATAAATCATTGCAAATCGTATAATTACTGTTCTTTTTTAAATAAAACTCTAAAAACACTGCAATTTACTGTGCAATCGCCTTGTATTAGTAACCTATTGGCGTTACATTTCCCTTTGTACGTGCCATTTAAAATCGTCATTGTTGGCGGGAGAGCACATTAATGAGTAGGACCTAAGAAAGGATTCTAATTCCATGGCTAAGAAGAAAACAGCGAAAAAGACTGTAAAAAAGAGTGCAAAAACAACTGAAGTTAAGCCTCGCACAAAGACTCAAATCATGAGTGACATTTCAAATGACACTGGTTTGACTCGCAAAGAAGTTGCATCAGTATTTGAATGCATGTCCAAAATGATCAAGAAGGATCTCGGTAACCGAGGCCCTGGTGTATTCACCGTTCCTGGACTTATGAAAGTTAAAAAGAAACTCGTTCCACGACGTCCAGCTCGTAAGAACGTATATCTACCACTTCTTAAAGAGTATCGCGACCTTCCAGCGAAACCTGCACGCAAAGGTGTCAAAGTTACACCTTTGAAAGCATTGAAAGAAATGGTCTGATATAGTTTTCTATTGAATTGACTACTAACAGCGCCCTGCATTTGCAGTGCGCTGTTTTTTTATGCACATCCTTGTAATTTTTTTAGAGCAATTTCAAAGATGCCCTTCTCCAATACAATATATATATATGAAATTACCCCAAGACCGAAGCCATATCGCAACTGAACAATCGCACAAAGATACGTGCGACTTTGATGTACTTTCAACTTTGCAATGTGTGGATGTCTTAGCTAAAGATCACGAACAAGCAGTTGAAGCAGTGCAAAATGCTTCGCGAGCAATTGCAATATTTATAGATGCACTCATTGCGCGAGTTAAAGCAGGCGGACGACTTGTTTATTTCGGTTGCGGAACCTCAGGACGACTTGGTGTTCTTGATGCGTCTGAGTGTCCGCCTACATTTCAATCACCTCAAGAATTAGTGCTCGGCATCATCGCCGGTGGTGATACATCACTGCGCACTTCTTCTGAAGCAAAAGAAGATGATCCCAATGGCATCCAGCATGCATTCGACACCATTGCGCTGAATTCAAAAGACACCGTCATTGGCATCGCGGCAGGCGGAACGACGCCATGGGTAGTTGGAGGACTCAAACTCGCAAAACAACGAGGCGCATGTACATGTTTTTTGACATGCAGCGAAATTACACCCGTAGTCGATCATCTTATATGTCTTCGCACGGGCGCTGAACCATTAACAGGTTCTACGCGTTTGAAGGCTGGAACAGCAACGAAGTTAACCCTAAACATCATCTCAACGACGCTGTTTACTAAACTTGGAAAAGTGTACGGTAACTTGATGGTTGATGTAAAAGCCAGCAATG
>CAWLAZ010000163.1:0-3664 GCA_963854955.1 Phycisphaerae bacterium
CGTCGTAACAGCCAAAGCGGATGTCACAAACGTAGGGTACGTACGAATCTGCTTGTCTCGGCCTTCTAATGAAACCGTTTTATAAAAACGGGCAATGCCAGAAACTTGTTCGCCCTTAACTGCCTTGCACTTCCCTGCAACATAGATGATGTATACCTCCCCATCACTCCCGCGAACGAACCATTCCTGAACATCAACCCAAGGACTTGTTTCTCTTGTGAGCTCGAACGTACCGTTCCAGCGAACGAGGGCTCCCCGGTAGTGGGCGGGTGTATCGAACAGCGAATCACGGTTCATTTCTATACCATTGGTGCCAAATGGCTTGCTCCATTGGCGAACATCTTGCAGGAGTGCCTCGAACGCTTCTCCTTGGCTTTCACGCCCATCAACCGCTGTTTCCAGCCGAATTTTGACATTTTCAGCCATTGGTGGAATTCCAATGCCGAAACTGGGCAATAGCATACAAAACAGCAAAAGAGTGTGCATTTTCTACAGGATACACTCTGCAACAAAGTCGTGAGTACGGTATCATTCCTCGCCTGTAGGTCCCATCGTCTAGCCAGGTCAGGACACCAGGTTTTCATCCTGGGAACAGGGGTTCGAATCCCCTTGGGATCATTAGAAAGTACTTTATGATTCAAGCATTTACACTCGTACTCATTGCCTCGACAGCCGAATATCAACCACTTGATATACATTCGCTTTCATCGCTCACCCTTGGTAGCACCAAGGAAATCCATCAATCCCAACCAAATGAACAGCCCGAAAATTCACTCGAAGTGATGCTTCCTGTGCCAACTTCTTGGGGCAAAGAAGGCACTTGGCGATGGGGAATCAATGGCGGTTGGGCAGAAGATGCAAAAGATGCAAACAATACCCTTGTTAATCTTGGTGTTGAATTTGAATATTTTGTCAACGATAACCTCAGTTTAGATCTTGGGCTGTACTACCTAGATGTCAATCAAGTCGGCGTAGACACAACAGGCGTAAACCTTACGTTGCAACTTCGTTGGCATTTCATTGCGAAAGAAACTTGGTCCATGTTTATGGAGTGCGGCGCAGGTCTCCTTCGCACCTCCAATGATGTGCCAAGTGATGGCTCGTCGTTCAACTTTACTCCGCAAGCAGGACTAGGGTTTACCTTTGATATCGGCAACAACAACCGCTGGATAATTGGAACTCGTTGGTACCACATGTCAAATGCCAATACCTACGCTTCCAACCCTGGAAGAGATTCATTCATGATCTGGACCGGCATTTCGTTCCCCTATTAATCTACCCAGGGAAGATTAATACGCAGTTAATGATTCTATATATGTGTTATCTCAAGTATTCGGATGCTTCCGAATCTCAAGGACAATAATTGTCACCCAATAAATTTAGCTATTGCAAGTGAAACGTTATGGCCACCAAAGCCAAACGAGTTATTGAGCGCAATTTTTATATCGCGCTCTTGCGGAACATTCGCAACGAAATTCAGATCGAATCCTTCATCAGGATTATCAAGGTTTATTGTGGGTGGCATAACGCCCTCAGTGATCGCCTTCACGACCGCTATAGACTCAAGGCCGCCTGCAGCACCAAGCGTGTGGCCTGTGCATGACTTTGTTGAGCTCATCGCAAGTTTGTATGCATGGTCACCAAAAAGCGACTTAACTGCATGCACTTCTGCCGCATCGCCAAGAGGCGTTGAGGTTCCGTGTGCATTGATGTAATCAACATCGTCTGGGTTAATTTGTGCATTGCGAAGCGCGGTTGTCATTGCTGCTTTTGCGCCTGATCCTTGTGCATCTGGAGCGGCAATATGTCCGGCGTCTCCGGTGATTCCAAAGCCAACTATTTCTGCAAGAATATTCGCGCCGCGCGCTTTTGCTTGTTCAAGTTCTTCCACTGCAAGCACTGCTGCGCCTTCTGAAAGAACAAATCCGTCACGGTCACGGTCAAATGGACGGGATGCAAGCGATGGTTCGTCGTTACGTGTTGAGAGCGCTTTCATTGCGGAAAAAGAACTCACACAAACTGGGCAAACGGCGCCTTCGGCACCGCCTGCAAGAATAAAGTCTGCTTGGTCCATCGCAATAAACATGCATGCTTCTGCGAGTGCATGTCCACCAGTAGCGCAAGCAGTTGCTGGGGCTGAATTCACGCCCCGCAAATTAAACCGAATGGATACGTTTCCTGCAACAGCATTCACCATGAGTTTAGGCACAGTAAATGGACTTAAACGTTTTGGTCCTTTTGCCGCCAAAACGTGGGAAAAATGTTCAATAGTTTGAATACCACCAACACCAGATCCAATGACAACGCCACGTCGGTATGGATCGCCTTGATCCCAATCAAGTCCGCAATTTTCCATAGCTTCAACGGCTGCCCAAATTCCAAGCTGCGCAAATCGGTCTGTCTTTTTCATTTCCCCGCGGTCAAGTTTTTCTGTTGGGTCCCAATCATGGACTTCGCCGGCAATGCGAGAAGGCCACAGCTCATCTTGTGGAAAAGCAGTAATGGGGCCAATACCTGCACGGCCCTCGAGCATACCAGACCACGTCGAAGCCACATCGTGACCAAGATTGGAAATGGCTCCGAGGCCTGTAATAACAACCCGACGTTGGGAAAAAACGGACATACTGCGTTCCTGTTTTACTCAGCGCCAGAAGCGTCTGCGATAAAGTCTACAGCACTTCCAACTGTTTGGATTTGCTCTGCCTTATCATCAGGAATGTCGGTTGAAAATGCATCTTCAAGTTCCATAACGAGCTCAACAGTATCAAGACTGTCTGCGTTAAGGTCGTTTGCGAAACTTGATTCAAGCTTCACTTCTGCTTTATCAACACCTAGTTGGGTTGAAACGATATCAATCACTTTAGCTTCAATTTCTGCACGTGTCATCGTGTGACTCCTTTAACAACCGCGACTATCGCGGTGAGCAGGCATTATATCAGGGAATAGCAAAAAAGTGCCAGTGCAAACCAAGCCAGATTTAGCAAGTTAAGCCGCCATCAACAACAAGGACTTGCCCAGTCATATATCCACCGCCATCTGAGGCTAAATACGAAACCGCAGCGGCAATTTCGTCCGGTTGGCCGTATCGACGAAGTGGGACTGATTTCTCAACGCCCTTTCGGATCTCCTCGCCAAGAACTGCCGTCATATCTGTTTCAATAAAACCAGGCGCGATAGCATTGGCTGTAATGCCTTTTGAACCAAATTCTTTTGCAATCGTTTTAGTAAGTCCAACGAGGCCGGCTTTTGCTGCAGCATAGTTGGCTTGACCGGCGTTGCCATTTAAGCCCGTCACCGAGGTGATGTTAATCATACGTCCCCAACGTCCACGCATCATCGGGCGCGCAGCCGTTTTACATCCAATGAACGCTGCTTTAAGGTTCACATCAATCACCGCATCAAAATCGTCTTCGCTCATTCGAAGCATCAATCCGTCCCGTGTCATACCCGCGTTGTTCACAAGCACATCGAGTCGACCGTAGGTGTCCACAATTTCTTCAATCGTCATGGCGAAGGAACTGCAATCAGCAAGATCGCACACATGCACACTTGCCTTTCCGCCCTTTTGTTCGATCCCTGTTTGCACTTCTGCAAGCGCATCTTTGTTACGCGCAACGAGTGCAAGCGTAAAACCATCGATCGCTAACCGTGCAGCGATTGCTTT
>CAWLAZ010000164.1:0-3646 GCA_963854955.1 Phycisphaerae bacterium
AAGCAACACCTGCCGTGCCATCTCAACATCTTCACTTCGCACCTGTATCGGCACGCCCATTGTTCCACCGCTCAAATTAACACCGATACCAATTGAAGAAGTTGCAAACACAAATGCATCGATGCCATGATCGCGCAACACGATTGCCAAAAGGTTTGCCTCAAATTCTGTTGCAGGTGTAACAAGTGTGACTAAATCTTTGCTCATGCGAAACTATCCTCGTCTCCCAAAGAAGGTTGTATGACATCAATTACTCGTTGAGCCCTTGGTTCAAGCCAACGAAGTTTACGTTCCACCATTCGTAAAAACGAAGAGCCACGAATGCGTCCAAACGTCCCCGTTTTCAATATCGGCAGGAAACTTTCCACTATCAACGCTTCGACCATAAGCGAAGGAAGAATTAAACGTTCAGAAGCCATCAGGGGCAGTTTTGTGAATTGATCGTACGACTGCACAAGAGATTGAATCGTATTCCCACGAAAACTATCTGCCCAATCATCTACTTGATCTGCATCCCCCATACGCATTGAAAATTGCAATGCGCCGTTTGCAACATCGGTGATTCGAGGGCTTACACAAAGCGAATCAAAATCGATGACGGCAATGATTTCCCCATCTTTGTACAACATATTTCCCGGATGCCAGTCGTTGTGCACGATGGATATCGGAAGCGAAGAAAAATCAACAGAGGAAACTTTTTTGTTTGCGGTTTCATATTGTGATTGCAAAAAAGAAACCGTTTTGTCCATGCCTTCAAGTTGATCAGCGCTTTCTTGTTTAGAAAGTGATTCCATTACGCCTTCCATCTTTTGTAAAAACGACAAATTTAAATGAAATGAATGTTTCATGTCCTGCTCGTTTGGAAACTCGCGCAAAATATCATGAAAGTGGGCGAGAACCCTACCTGATTCAGCCGCGGCAGGATTTGATTTGTCAAAGCGTTTCCCGCGAATAAACATAAAGAGCTCATAGATCCTGCCTTCGTGCTCAACAAAAGTTTCTCCATCAATCGTCTCAATAAGACCCGCAACAGGAAACCTGTGTTCTGCGAGCCGACGCTGAACAGCATGTGCGAAATCGACTTGCGTTCTGCCATCTCGACCACATGCTCTTCGTTTTAACAGGTACTGCCCCTTTACTGTCACGACAATCATTTTTGCAGCGCGACGAGACCCTTTGCGGTAGTCCACTATTTTTTCAATGGCGCCAATAGCAAAACGGCTCAACACGATAACGAGGTCTTGCCCTTCAATTTCTTCTGCGATGGTTTCGTTGTCAACAAGCGGTCCAAGCCTTGGCGTTCTGTCAATGTTGTCCGCTTCGTTTGTCACAATAGTATTTTAAGCAAAATTTATGCGTTCTGAACGTATCAATACGAACAGTCTATTTTATTCGGCGTTTTGCACTTGTTCTTTAATGCGATCGACTGCGCCTTTAATTTCAACAATTCGCCGACTTGTTTCACCATCAACGCACTTGCTTGCAATCGTGTTTGATTCACGCAACATTTCTTGTGCCAAGAAATCAAGCGTTCTGCCAATTGGTTCATCTTCTGGCCTTCCAACAAGTTCGCGAAACTGTTCTAAGTGGCCGTCAAGACGGGATATTTCTTCAGCAATGTCTGTTTTTTCTGCAAATATAGCAACTTCCCGAAGCGTGTCTTGTTCGGTAACGTTCGCACCAACTTCCGCGAATAAAACTTCCATGCGCTGACGAAGTCTCGCTTGGTATGCGGTAACAATTTCTGGCGCGCGTTCTTTAATATGCGACAGGTGCGTTGCAATATTGACTAGTTGTGATTCAAGATCCGCCTCAAGCGTCTGCCCTTCTCGACCTCGCATCTCAAGAACTTTATCGCAACACTCTAAAACAAGATTCAGTAATGTTTCTTTTACGCGAATAGCAACATCTGCATCGTTGTCTGTTTTTAAAATACCTGGAAGCGAAAGCAATCGAGAAACTTCTATTGAAACGGTTTCGTCTGCTTCGCGCAGCTGGGCTATGTAGTTGCGTAAAATTTCAGCGTTGATTGTTGCAACGCCGTGCTCGGGAGCATCGATAAACTTGACGTTAATCGTGACGCTCCCACGAGAAATATGTTTAGAAACAGATGCATCAATGACTGCTTCAAGTGACTGAAGTGCCTCTGGCAATCGAACATTTGATTTATAAAACTTATTGTTGACGGTTCTGATTTCAATTTGGAGCGATGCGCCATCTTCATAAGATGAAGCGCTTCCAAAGCCAGTCATCGATCTAAGCATTAATTACTTTCCACCTGTTGGGTGGTCGGAAGTGTTCGAACCTGTTGGGTGGTCAGAAGTTTCGCCTGTGGCTGGATTACCCGTAAACGAATCGCTCGATGGTGTTGTTGTTACTGGTGCACTTGCGCCAGTATCCGTTGATATGGTTGCTAATGGTTCTTCTGCAACAGGTGTTCGACTTTCTACAAGATTCAAGGCAACTGCTGTGCCAAGAAAAAGTACAAAGGCAACGACTGTCATGATCGTGAGCGCATCGCCGACTCGACCACCAAATACCGTGTCCGTTCCGCCACCGCCTGCGCCACCAAACGCGGAGGCAAGACCTCCACCCTGTGGGCGCTGAACTAAAATAATGAGCACCATTGCTACTGAAATAACGATGAGGACGATTGTGAGAATAAGGAACGTGTTGTTCATTTCATACTTTCCAGTGCTGTGTTACGAACTGCAAGCTGCCGTAACAATGGCATTAAACGAATCTGCTGACAAGGATGCACCACCTACAAGGGCGCCATCAATATCGGGGCAGGTAAATAACTCGGCAGCGTTGTCTGGTTTGACTGAACCACCGTATTGAATGCGAAGAGTATCCGCAACGATTTCATCATACAACCCACGAACACATTCGCGGATTTCTTTGTGGACAGATTGTGCATCTTCTGGGCTTGCTGTCTTCCCAGTGCCAATTGCCCAAACGGGCTCATAGGCGATAACGACCATTTGCATTTGTTCCACTGAAACACCCTCAAGGCCAGATTTGAGTTGAGCAAGAACAATCCGAAGCGTGTTTCCTGCTTCGCGTTGTTCGAGTGTTTCGCCCACGCAAAGCACGGTTTGGAACCCACCAGCAAGGGATGCGTGGACTTTTTTACCTATAATTTCGTAGGTTTCGCCCAGAATATGACGCCGTTCGCTGTGCCCAACAAGCACACTTTGAACGCCAATATCTTGAAGCATTTCAGCGCTGATTTCACCTGTAAAAGCGCCGTTGGATTCGTGCCAGATGTCTTGGGCACCGAGAACGAGTGCAGATTGGCCGAGCACACTATCAATAGCTTGAAGGTAGATAAATGGAGGGTAGACAACCACATCGCAATTTTCGCATGCCTCGATACTGTCTGTAATGTCACCAGCAAGCAACATGCCCGATTCTACATCGGTCTGCATCTTCCAATTTCCGCCAATGATTGGTCGTCGTTTCGTCATCTGAGTCGCGAAGGATACCAGAAACCCACGAATTTCTCGCGTTTTACCGAATATCTGCGAGTACAATCCGCCTTTTCAACCCCTAATGCAGGAATCAATCTATGCCGACGAGTGCTGCCGACATCAGAAGACAATATCTAGACTTTTTCATTGATAAGTGTGGCCATACTGAAGTC
>CAWLAZ010000165.1:0-3636 GCA_963854955.1 Phycisphaerae bacterium
ATAACAAAGGGTGTCATGGGTTCGTCGCCTTGGGCAATTGCAACAATCCAACAATCGCGTGGAATGGGGATGCGAATCCTTGGTCTGAAATGTGATTTTTCCATCCCTATGCACCAACCCCGTTTTGTTTCAATAAAATCTACTTTTGCGACCTCGTCACCATTTTGGATAATGCGAACAGTGTCAAGGTCAATCCAAGATGCTGCTTGCACATCTATATGTACATCAAGCGATTGGTCATGCACAGAAATAGTTGACCCCATCGGGTGGCCATTTGCTGTCATGCGAAGAAACGGACCAGTCGTTGTTGAAATTTGCCCTGACCGAACTGCTTGCGCAATTTTTGCTGGGTCGATGTTTGCTGGATCATCAGTTCCTGTAAAGATATAATTTCGTGGGATGCCTGCAATGTTTTTTGTCACAGTGTGGCTATCGCTGTTTCCAACGGCTGCAATATGTCGACCGGCATTTAACATGTTGTACCAATCTCGCAGCACGCTGTGTTTGCTTGAACGTGTTGGCATATCGGTAATTTCAGCGTCGTAAAAACCCCAGCCCGGATTTTCATTTAAGACTTCGATGGAATCAAAATCCCAAGACCATCGATCATCGTTTGATTCACCAGTAATTGGGTCAAGCCCACGAGTTCCGAAATAGTCGATGTTGCCCCAACGCGGATGATTAATTTGAATAATGGGAACAACGCCGGTATCATTTTCTTCTGCACGGATAAGTGCAAACAATTCAGGTGCTTCTAATTTCTGATCGACAACTGTTGCGTTGGCATCAAGCGGGAAGGCATTCAAATGTCCATAGCTAGAAGAAACTTCATTTCCAACGACAGCGGTTATGTGTTTGCTTGCACCTAAGCGGTCAATCGTCGGTTGGTAATCGGTGTTGTGGTTATGGTCGGTAGCAACGGCGAATTCAACATTTTCTCCAATAAGGGAAATGATACGTTCATTCATGTTTGAATCACCATGACCACTGTATGTGAGTGTATGTAAGTGAAAATCTCCACTTACCCAATCAGTTGTGTCAATTTCATGGACGAGTATTGCATCCCACGAATACTCGCCGCCTTCTTCAACGGTCATTGTTTTGTGGTCGAGTGACCATTCAATACCATGCGATGCGTAAACATTCCACGTACCAACTGGCACGGTGATTGTTCCTTCACCATCGAGCGTGTAAATCGCGTGATAGCGAACTGCTAATTTTTCGGGATCAGCATTTGCGTTTGGAAACAAGTTGGAGTTAACTCCGTTGCTATCTGTAAAACTAAGCTTGGCGGGGATGTTCGCACCTTCACTATCAACGACGGTAAACGTAAGTGTACCGTGGGGTGCTTCTGCGTTTGCCGTTGGCGCAGGTGCGGAAAGTGCGATTAAAAATATTGGGGTTAGCATCCGTGTATGCTACTCGGATGTCCCTTATTGTTGAGAACCTTTCGTATGAATATTCCCAAGGAGCGCGTGTACTAGATGATTTGTCCATGCGTATTGAAGACGGCGAACTCGTGGCACTTATTGGGCCTTCTGGGTGCGGAAAGTCTACCTTATTGCACTGCATCATCGGTCTAGTGACGCCGATGACGGGCCGAATGCATGTTGACGGAGACGATATTTCTCACAAAAATCCGCACGACCGTGGCATTGGCATCATGATGCAAGACCAACCGCTTTACGAACATCTTTCGGTTGAACAAAACATCGCATTTCCTTTGCGTACGCGTGGTCAAAAAAATCCAAGCGTCGCTCGTATACTTGAGCAACTTCAATTAGCCGATATTGCGAAACAAAAAGTTTCTTCGTGCAGCGGGGGTGAACGAAGACGCGTTGCATTTGGCAGGGCGATTGTGACGAAGCCAAAAGTATTGTTGATGGACGAACCTTTTGTTTCACTCAACGAAGAACTTCGTGAAACTATGCGTGAACTTATTAAGTTGAGTGACGTGACAACACTTTTAGTGACGCATGAGTTTGAGGAGTCATCGGCACTATATGACCGAGTAATAGAAATGGAGAAACTGTGATAAATAACGCAATCGCTTGGTTTTTTGAGAATATGTCTATCGTTGCATTTGGACTCGCATTAATTCTTGGAACAATTGGCTTTTTCAAAAGAACAAAAAATAAGGCTGGTCATACATGGGAACCATTTGAGTTTTGGATGTTGTTTCTTTTTGTAGGACTTCTTGGACTGTATACTTTTGCATTGCATTGTTTTTGGCCAGATTTTGCAGCGGCAGGAATTGGCTGGTCTAACAGCCCCTTCCAGTGGGAAGTTGGAATTGCAAATGCAGTTGTTGGTGTTCTTGGTTTATGCGCATTAAAGGGATCGAAGTCATTTCGACTTGCAACGGTTATTGCAGTTGCGGTTTGGCTGTGGGGGGATGCCGTGGGACACGTGTATCAAATGGTAGTTGCAGGTAACTTTACACCCGGAAACGCAGGGCCGTGGTTCTGGACAGACGTCGCTGCGCCGTTGGTGTTAATTATCATCCATCTTCGCAACCGCAGATGATAAGCCGCATAAAAAATCACCCTTGAGTCAGAGACCCAAGGGTGATGGAAGAGAAGAGAAGAGAAGGAACGCAACGAGCACTCTTTCGAGCAGCAGTTGCACATCGACGTTCCATTGCTTCGCCTTGTAGGTTATCGGCAGTTCCACACTAATTTAACCACCTATTAGAGCCTTTTATTCATTTTTATTAACCCATCTTCACAAGTCAATACATAGCAGAAACTTGCGTGATGAATTAATTTTGATGTTTTTATCGGCACGATGAAGGATACTCGTAACGTCATACTGCACATGAAGTTGGCGAATTTTTGAATTTTCCGTGGAACAGTATCTCTATATAGTTCTTTTGAGGTGACATACGGTGGTCAGGGTTTGCAGTTCTGTTGTGGTATTCTTCTATTTCATGAATACAGTACAAAGACATTTTCTGGGCTGGGACAAACCATTTCTTCCTGAAGTTGCCAAGTGGTTGCAAGAGCACTATTTAAGCGCTGAACTTGGGCGAGCAAAGAACGTTCTTATTCTTGTTTCTGGGCAAGAGGTCGTAAGGCGATTGCAAAATACATTGGTTGGCAATGCTTCAAAAGAAGGAAAGGCAATGGTGCTTCCTTCGATTGAAACAACTTCCCAATGTTTAGATCGCTTGATGGATGCCTCTCTGCTCATTGCAGATACAACAACGGTGGAACTTGCAACTTCGAGCATACTGCGGGGCATGGAGCAAGAGGAGATTCTTACAATCGCAGGTGCGCGTCGGCCATCGGATGAGGACATGACGTCATGGTTCGCAATCGCAAAGCAAATATGTTCAGCGTTTGCAACGCTCTCTGGTGGCGGTATCTCGACCGACAGATCTGCATGGCCAAAGAAAGCGCAGGAGGTATTGACAGACTCCGCAAAGGAACGCTTTGATACATTGCATAGCATTCAGCAGAAATTGCAAGTGCAGTTGCAAGAAGATGGGCTCGCGCTTCTTGAACCAAGCCGGTTGGCTTTACTTGACGACAAACATCAGTTAGATTCAGGGGAGATAGAGCACGTCGTTCTCGTTGGAGCGACGGACCTTTCGGGTATGGTGTTGCAAACTGTAAACAAGTTGCGCGATTCCGG
>CAWLAZ010000166.1:0-3628 GCA_963854955.1 Phycisphaerae bacterium
GAATTACTTAACGTGCTTGGTCAAGTTAGCCCCATGATTGGATTATTCGGAACGGTGTACGGCATGATTTTAGCGTTCGGCGCGATTGTCTCTGCAGGCGGAAGTGCGGATCCCGTTGCGCTTGCCGGTGGTATTGGCACAGCGTTGACAACGACATTTTGGGGGCTTATTGTGGCAATCCCCGCGCTCGCCGGATACGCAATCATTCGCAACAAAATAGATGAACTAACAGTTGAAGCAACTATTGAAGCGGAAGCAATACTAAACAGTTTTCGCCCGCGTCCAAAGCCACACCAACCCAGCAAGAATGAAGTCGCCGAACAAACAGCGCGGGCACTTGATATAGCTTAATGGCAAGTCGAGGCAATCCATCCTCAACGATTAACGCAAACATGACGCCAATGATAGACGTGACGTTTTTATTAATTGTTTTTTTTGTGGTTGTTTCACAGATCGTCGACCGCGATGCTGTTTCGATGGACCTCCCATCACCAGACAACGCTGTTGCCTCCGTCGCAGAAATGCAAAACCGTGTAGTGGTTAATATTGTTCCAGCAGGTGACGGGGAAGTGTCGCATGTAGTTGTTGGGGGACATGTGGTATCAATGAACGCACTGGATGAACTTACGACGATTGTGAAAACAAGATTGCAGGGTGGCGCAACAGAAGTGCACCTTAGGGCTGACCGCGCATCAAAATATATATTCATTCATGAAGTCATAGAGGCGATTCGAAAAGTTGGAACAACGCCAAGGTTGCAACTAGTTATTGATGGTAAGCAAGAATGATCATCAAGCGTAGAAAGTCATCGTCGATGGGTTTGAACCTTACCTCCATGATTGATGTAGTGTTTCTGTTGCTTATCTATTTTATGGTTGCAACGGAATTCAAAACGGCAGAAGAATCGTTCCCGATGGATTTGCCTGCGCAACATGACGGTCGGTCACTCATGTTTGACAACGAACCACTGGTAATCCTTGTGGAATCTTCAGGCGATGGTCCGCATGACTTGCGAATTCAACTTGAAGGCCCGTGGGATGACATCGAAAGTGTTTCTGGCTTGACACAGTTTTTACGTGCAAATAAAATAAATGAGTTTCATGTAACAGGTCTCTTTAAGGATACGCACCCAGTGCTTGTCACACCAACTGAAGGCGCAAGGTGGGAGCACGCGCTCGCAACATACAATGCTGTTGCGCTTGCGCAGTACACAAACATTACACTTGCTGAGCCAGTTACGAAGCCCGACGTTTTGCAATAGGCGTGCCTTCTTGCATTCGTTCGCGAAGCCGGCGCAGTGAGTCAATTTCAATTTGCCGAACACGTTCGCGTGTTAATCCAATGACAATGCCAATTTCTTTGAGTGTTAACGGATCTTGCCCTTCGAGTCCAAATCGTAAACGTAAAACGCGTGCTTCTCTATGGTCGAGTTGGCTCAAGAATCCCATAATGTCCTTGAGTGTTTCGCAGTGTTCTACTTGTTCATCTGGTCGCCTATTCTTTTGGTCTTCAAACACTTCTGAAAGTGAAATCGGTTCTCCATTAAGAGATCGCGGTTTTCTTCCCGAGCAGACACGCATGGCGCGTCTCACTGCGTTCAACTTTTTAAGTGGAATATCCATGTCGTCCGCAACTTCTTGGTTTGAAGGGGAGTGCCCTGCATGTTCGTGCAAACGATTTGACGTTTCCCTGTACCGGTTAATCAAGTCCACCATGTACGCGGGAATGTGTAACGGTTGTGTGGCATTCGTGAGCATTCGCTTAATGGATTGTTTGATCCACCAAGATGCGTACGTTGAAAAACGTGCACCGTGTGCAGGGTCAAAGCCCTCCACTGCTCGGATGAGTCCAACATTGCCTTCTTCAATTAAATCTCCAAGGGCAAGTCCGCGTCCTAAATAGCGCTTTCCAATTGAAACAACGAGTCGAAGATTCGCTCGAATCATGTGCTCTTTTGCGGATGCATCGCTGTCGTTGATGATGCGCCATCCAAGCATTTTCTCTTCTTCTGGTGTGAGAAGAGGAACTTCATTAATCTGATGTAAATATAATTCAAGGTTCACGCTGATCTCCTAATTGCATAACTTCTAAGCCCAAGAGTTGATTCGGCGCATTTTGAAGGGTAGTCAACCTTGCTTGGATTGTATTTATCACGTTTGCCTGCATAATCGGAGTAGACGGCAACTTAGGCAGGCACAATAGGTAAGATGTAGGAACTATGCTGAATGACGACATCTCAGAAACTTTGCAGACTTGGCGGTATGAAGCGGGGCGGTTAAATGTGCGGATTGTCGAAGCAAATGATGGGCGCGAACTTCTTCAGTTACGAATCGAATTAGGGATAATTCAAATGGAAATGTCAGGACGTCCAGACGGGATTGCGCAAGATGGGTTTCCTTCGCTCTTGGCTCTCTTTGATGAGCGTGGTGCTGAAGGTGGGCTTGAACCAGAAATGTGTAGGCGTTTGCGAGAAGAAGGGGTGCAACGATCGCATCGGTCGGCTGCGTTGTTTGCGGTGAGCCGATGGGAAGAGACCATTCGGGATTGCAATGAAAATATTGAGTTGTTTGATTTATGTAACAAATGCGCGAACGATGCACAGGACAGGCAGGCATTAGAGCAATTTCGTGGAGCGGTTATTGCGTTGCGTGCTCGTGCCGCCGCCGAGTGGGCAGTGGAAAAAGACAATATGTCAATGGCAATGAGTGCGCTTGATCAGGGTTTGGAAGAGTTGCGCCTTGCTCTTGGTGATGATTGGGAGCAATCCAACGAAACGCACCTTCTTCAAGGGATGAAGGAAGCGCTGGTGCCGAAGTTGCCAACATCGGAACGGGCAGACTTGCGTGAACGGCTTGCGGATGCAATTGAAAACGAAAACTACGAGCTTGCTGCAATTCTTCGTGATGAAATCCGTTTGCTTCGAGAATGATAAAAACGATTGCTTTCTTTTCTCTCGTTACCACCTTCAACCAAAGAGTCTTCAAGGCGCTAAAAAGCACGAAAATGACGTCCTTCGTTCGACCAGGCGCTTATTGTCATTTGTTTACCAAGCAATCACAAAGGATGGAGCGTAGAGCATTGCCTAAGGTATTGGGCGTTAGGCTTTATAAAATGGCAACGGAACAATGGTGGCGCGGAGGGTTTTTTTGCCAAAATCAAGGTCGACCGTTTCGCCAGTAAAACCGGAAGGGATATACGCCATAGCAATCGGATACCCAAAAGTAGGGCTTAGGCAGCCGCTGGTAACTTCGCCAATGGTTTTTCCGCCCTCAGATAGGACATGCATGTGCTGTCGTGGACTGCGTTTACCTTCAAGCGCGAGCCCGACCAACTTTTTGCCTGAACCGGTATCCGCAATTGTTTGCAACGCGCTTTGACCAATAAATGGCTCCGCTTCATTTTCGCCAACGCCTTTGTCAAGCTTGACGGCAAATTTCAAGCCTGCCGAGAGCGGGTCGATTTCTTCCGTTAATTCGTGCCCATACAGCGGCATGCCTGCTTCAAGACGAAGTGAATCCCGTGCACCAAGCCCTGTGGGCTTAACAATGGCTGTTTCAGGGTCATCGCCCATATTTTTTAACAACATTTCGATGCCCTTGGCGGCAAACTTGGCAGGAAGGATGACTTA
>CAWLAZ010000167.1:0-3618 GCA_963854955.1 Phycisphaerae bacterium
GTGGAGTATTGGCATGTTGATCAGGCAATGGCGTTGTATGTAAATGGAAATAGGCTGGCGGAATTGCTGTATGATTTTGGTCCTGAAGAACGGTTGCGTTTAGCAACGGGCGCTGATTCATCGGCACGCATTGAGGATATTGCGGGACAAGGACAGAAACCCGCTAAGCTAGCGTGGCAATTCGATGGTTCGCCTTTTACTATGTCGCGCGTGCAGGTTGATCACGATTTATATTACCGAAGTTCACGTTTGCCATCACGCGCAGTGAAGAACCCAACAGCGCCAGGTAATGAAGCGCTTGTTAGAACGGGCTCCCCTGCATTTGGAACACACCCAGATAAACTTGCCGTTCTTGGCGAAGATCATTTTATGATGGCCGGTGACAATAGCGCCTATTCGCTTGATGGGCGTCTGTGGGGAAATCCAGATGAATTTGTTTCAGCTCAGTTTGATGATGCACCATTTGTTGTGCATCGCGATCTATTAATTGGCAAGGCATGGAGTGTATACTGGCCATCTACGAACAAAATTGGCTCCTTGTCAATTGTGCCGGACTTCGGCCGCATTCGATTCATTCGGTAAGTTGCTTTGTTCGGACAAGAGCGGGGGCGCAGTTGTTTTATCCGACTAATCCGCGCACACTGAACATCCATGTATTTCGCGTGTTGAGAATGAACCATCAAATGCCGAATATCTCAATATGGGTTTACCTTATTGGCTTACACGCACAATTTCTCCACCTCCAATAGCCATTCATTTTGGAAGCGATGTTATGCGTATGTTGCAAATTCGAGACAAAAAAGAATGTGTGCTTCAAAGCGCTATCGAAGTTGCTACCCCAGACAGCGAAGCAATAAAGATTGCTCTTGAATCATTTAAAGGCAAGCGTTGTGTTGTAAGCGTAGGCAGTAATGACGTACTCGTGCAACATATTCGTGTGCCAATTGATGCGGATGAAACTGAAATCTGTGCATCTTTAATGAAACATGATGTTTCTTGGCGCGATGCGGAAATTAGACAACTCTGTATTACTTCAACAAGTGATTCCGGTAAACCACGGCAAGAAATTTTATGCGTTGGAGTGTTACGAAAAGTTACACGCGAGGCAATAAATGTTATCGAATGCGCTGGCGGAAAAGTCATTGCAGTAACGGTTCCTCTTTACGCATCAATTCGTGCATTCGATCGTTTGTATCGACGCGATGGAGATGAAAAAATAACATCGTTGTTGATTGACATGGACGAAGATTCCTCCATTGTTATGATTGCTCATGGCGCAAATTGCGTCTTTGCACATCGAATCGAAATGAAATGCACTCAGCGACAATCGCAACAAATACTAAAACCAGCAGTAACACCATCACTCACCCCTGTTTCATCACCAAGTTCGGATGACTTCGAACGTCGGAAAGAAAATCCGCCTCGTGGCTTGAGCGATATCGAAAAAACGTCCAACTCTATTGAAGCTTCAGTTAAAAAAGAACTTGATCATTGCCTTCGTCATCATGACGCGCTGTTTCCAGAACGCGCTGTTGATCGAGTAATTTTTACAGGTAGTGGAGCAACGGAAACAAGCCGTTGTGCCGCGATTGCGTCGCACCTTGGAATTTCTGGATTTGTGGCGGACCCTTCGGCATGGATTAAATGTGCAGAAGGATATGTGGCAGGTCCTTCTTGGACAACCGTTGGTGGGATATGCATTCGGTATACGGAGATAGCAGCATGAACCATCCATTTGATGATTTTGTTCCCGCATCGTGGCATAAACAACGCGCCGATACCCGCATTGTTCGATTTGGAACGGTACTTGTTGCAATCGTCTCCATTGCAACGGCGGCAGCTTTTTCTAGTTCATTATCTAGCTGGCGAGACATAGTTAAAGACCGTGGATCGGTTGCATCACGATGGGATGATGCAAGCGAACGTGTGCATGCGTATGTAAAAGTACAAAAAGATATACAAGATGCAATCGGCGATGCGGCATTAATTTCAAGTTTTGGGAATAGTACGCCACGTTCATTATTACTGTGGGAATTGACACAGAATTTACCAAGTAATACACGACTCGATGATATTCGGTTTGAATCAAAAAAACGAATGACTGAAGACAAAGCTCTCGTTACAGAAACAGTCATGCTTCTTGGTGTAGCGCCAAACGATGCAAGTATTTCTTCATACATAGAGGCGCTTTCCTCAGCTCCGTATTTCGCAAACGTTTCATTGATGTATGCGCATCTTGATAGCGTGAGCGGTAAAAGAAATTTTTCGATCCAATTGCAAGCAGGAGAAACACTTTTACTAGCATTGGAGAATACCGAATGAATTTTTCAACAAAGTATGTATCTATAGTCGCGCTGTTGCTCGCTGTCCCACTGTCTGCATGGGTAATTGCGTATGAACCAATGAATAATGCAGTGCACAGTGTCGCCCAAGAAATAAAAGAGCGTACGAGTAAATTGCTTAATTACGATGAGGTGAACGCGCAATATCGTGACATGAAAACAATTGTAGAAGCTGTCCATCAAGCACAAGAAAAAACAATTTCACGCATACCAACATCGCACGGTGCTGACCAGTGGCTTGAGTCTGCTTCTAATGCAGCATTGCAACTGGGGTTAGTTGTGCAATCTGTGACAACTGCTGGCGAGCGAGTAGAAGGCGACTACAGGGTAATGCCAGTAGATTTTAATGTGCACGGAAGTTTTGCGAGTGTATACAAGTTGGTGCAACACTTTGAACAAATGGACAGGCTGACGAAAATTAATCAGATGACCATTCACCGCGAGGATGAAGAAAATGTGAACGCACGCTTTGTTGTGCATCTTGTTTTCGGCGGAGGCAGTAAATGAAAATAATACGAGGTTTTATTGCTAGATGCGATGCTGCGACCGTGTTTGTCGTAATCGCAACCATAGGAATTATTCTTGAGATTTCTTTTATGCGATTGCTTGTGCCAGTTACAGCCACCGCAGATAACGACACCGAAGTTATTTTGATGGGTCAAGTGTATACCGATGCTTCTGTTGCAACAACCAAAAACAAACTTGCTGTATGGAATCAAAATTCGGCGTCTATCGTCGAGGCATCTACTATGAACACAACTCAGTGGCAAAAAAATCTTGATAACAGGCATGTATTTTCTTTTGAATCTTCTGTAGAATTAGCACATGCAGGAAAAGTAAATGAAAAAGAAATGCAGATAACGGCTGCAAATTATGCGGCGGGGCAACTTTATCTGCAATCGGTCATGACTGGTAGAACTCCGCTAGCGAATATAAATGGAATAATTTATAAGACAGGCGATACAATTCCAGTCCGCGGCGGTGAGATTGTCATGTTAGTCACGGAGGTTGGTAGTGATTATGCAAAAATACAATTGGCGGACTACAAGGATATTGAGAGGACACTCTATATTTCAAAAGACATGCAAAGTGTCCATGGAGTTCGACATCCATGAAGCCGTTATCTTCTGTGCCAATTCGTCCCGTAGTATCCCATTCGCATAAGTTATTGCAACTTCTTAAAAGCAATGGTAGTTTAGATGAAGAAGGGTATCTACTCGTAACAAAAATGCAACAGCAATCACGAGGCAGGACTCTCCCTACATTACTCATGGAT
>CAWLAZ010000168.1:0-3606 GCA_963854955.1 Phycisphaerae bacterium
AGAACATTTGGTCGTGGACGCAGGATGCCAATTGTTATGAAAAGAAATTGGGCAACATCGAGAGAAATCACATGACAATTCGCAAATTGCCAACCGTGCTTATTAACCAAATTGCTGCAGGCGAAGTGGTCGATCGGCCTGCGTCTATTGTCAAAGAGCTCGTCGAAAATGCAATCGATGCAGGAAGCACACGCATCGAAATTCAACTTATCCATGGCGGTAAAAATTCTATTCGTATTACCGACAACGGAAACGGCATTGCGCCGGATGAATTAACCCTCGCAGTCTCGCCACACGCAACAAGTAAAATTACAGAAGAAGCGGATCTTTCTGCGATAGCATCGCTTGGTTTTCGTGGAGAAGCACTTGCTTCTATAGGTTCTATCAGTCATTTGACTATAAAAACCCGGCGACAGGAGGACGAGTCTGGAACACAGATGGAAGTTGATGGTGGTGAAATGCTGCAACCAAAACCAGTCCCTGCAAGTGTTGGAACTACAGTTGAAGTGAAGCGTTTATTTTTTAATACGCCCGCTCGAAGGAAATTTTTAAAATCAGATGGTGCTGAAACGACAAGAGTACGTGATGTTGTTCAACGACTTGCCGCTTCGCATCATGATGTTGCCTTCACTTTAAATAGTGGCGATAAAACATTATTGGAGTATGCACAAGCAAGTGCGAAAGAACGCATCCTGTCTATCTTTGGTCGTGAACTTGATGGAGAACTAATTGAGATAGATGGACAAATCCAAGGCGTTACGATTTGGGGGCTTGTTGGGAAGCCAAGTGTCGCACGTCCTACATCTCGGCACATTCGCGTGCATGTAAATGGCCGTTCCATTACTGACAGTTCTATCACGCATGCACTTAAGGAAGCATTTCGCGGTTTAATAGAACCAAAACGGTGGCCAACTGCGGCGCTGTTTTTAGAAATGGACCCGTCGCTCGTTGATGTGAATGTGCACCCGCAAAAAAATGAAGTTCGATTTCGTGATCGGGACAGTATTTGGCGTCTTGTAAACAAAACAATTGCGCATGCGCTTGCAGGCGAAGATATTGTTCCTGCGTACATCCCCACGACCATACCAAGCAATACAACATCGAGCGGTGGGTTCCAAGCAGCGTTCGGTCCAATATCGTCTCCGTCGTTTCCTGTTGACCAAGCACGGACTGCTGTAGCTGGAATCGAACTTTCCACACAAGCAACACCGCTTCCAGTCATCATGGGTCCGGACGCAGTGATGCAAGTCCAAAAATGTTTTCTTGTCACCCAAGACGAGCAGGGCATTCTCATTATTGATCAGCACGCACTGCACGAACGCATTATGTTCGAGGAGTTATCCAAGAGGATTGCAAAAGGAAATTTGGAATCGCAACGTATGCTTGTTCCAGATGCATTTGATGCAGACAGCGGACAAATTGAAGCGATCGAAACACATGCGGTACTGTTTGAAAAATTAGGCATCGATGCATCTGCTTCAGGACCGGCATCGATTTCAGTCTATGCTTTACCAACGTTGCTCGTTTCTCGTAATGTAAACGGCGCCGAATTTATTCGTGAGTTATTGGATAAACTTGGCAACAGCGATTTCCCTTCAAGCGAAGAAGAAGCTTTATCAGAGGTTCTGGACATGATGTCTTGCAAGGCAGCGGTTAAAGCGGGCGACTATCTGAATCCAATCGAACTTGCAGACTTATTGAAGAAACGAAAAGAAATTGAACGTGGCAGCAATTGCCCACATGGTCGGCCAACGACAATGCGTTTGTCGATAGAAGAATTGGAACAACGCTTTGGCAGACGTTGAAATGGAATGCACCGCGCTGTTTTTTGCAAGCGCTGCCCAAGCCATGGGTTGCCGTGAAAAAATAGTTTCTTTACCGTTGGATACAACAGTTGGCGATGCCTTTGATTTACTTGCAATCGAGTGCGTGCAACTTCAATCTCTTGTTGCTTCCTGCGCCTATGCCATTGATGGGCAACTTGCTCCTCGAGAGACGAAACTTCACGACGGTTGCATATTTGTAATTCTTCCACCTGTGAGTGGCGGGTAATGGCGACACTGCCGGAGTATAAAGAGGCACTTGCCAGTGCACTTTCTGTTGTGCAACAAGTAAGTTGTGTAGAGTTGGTCTCGTTGAATCGTTCGCTTGGTCGATTTGTAGCAGAGAATATAATTGCAGATCGCGACTTACCCCCGTTTAATCGGAGTCAGATGGATGGCTATGCCGTTGTTGCAAGTGAGGTTGCAAGTGGCGAAACAATGCAAGTTATTGCGCAAGTTTCAGCGGGAACAACATTTGAAGGTGAGCATAAGCCAAACACATGCGTAGTGATTGCGACTGGTGCGCCAGTTCCAGATTGCTTTGATGCCATTGTGCAACATGAATTGACGGATAATGGAACTAAAACAGTTACGTTCCTTTGCACCGAAGTAGCAAAAGGAAAAGCAATCCATCTTCGTGGTGTCGATGCGAAATCTGGGGATGTGCTTGTTCCAAAACACACGCAGCTTGCACCACAACATATCGGCATTGCCGCGAGTGTTGGTGTTCATCTAGTTGCTGTGCTTTCTAAACCAAAAGTAATCGTTCTTACTAGTGGTGACGAAGTGGTTGCACCAAGCCAAGTGCCAAAGCCGCATCAAATTAGAAACGGCAATAATGCCATGGTTTCTGCAATGTTTGTTTCTTTAGGTTGCGAAGTTGTTGAGATGCACCATGTGCTTGATGACCTAGATGCGACGAACAAAGCAATGGCAACGGCACTTGATGGTCGCTGCGACTTAGTCGTGACAATTGGTGGTATTAGTGCTGGGAAACGAGATTTTTTCCCAAGGGCGTTTGCGGCGTCTGATGTAACGGTTGCTGTGAAGGGCGTTTCAATCCAACCAGGAAAGCCTGTGATTGTCGGAAGGCATGAAAACGCAGTCGTTCTTGGCTTGCCTGGAAATCCAGTTTCTGCACTTGCGTGTGCTTGTGTGTTCGGTTGGCCTATTGTCCGATCCTTGCACGGCATGGACCCATCTTTGCATTGGCAACAAGCACCCCTTGCTTCCCATGTTAGACCGAACCTGCGTCGGCTTTGTTTCAGGCCCTGCCTCTTAGTTGATGGAAAAGTGACAGTCCCTTTGTGGCAGGGGTCAGGAGATTTGGTGCATACTTCCACTACGCACGGTCTAGTGCAATTGCCCTCATCTGCAGTTGATTTACAAGCTGGCGACCTCGTTTCCTGCCTTGCTTATCCTTTTTCAAAGTGACAGTCACGTTGAATACTTAAAAGTCACGAATTGGATGAGGCTTGTATGTAATTAATTGAGCGCGAGGGTTCGAGGGTCGTAGGCGCTGTCGTTGGCACTGAGAAAACCAACATCTTGGAATTCATTGCAATTGTTATTGAATCTTTTGTCTTGCGCAGAAATGTGCCCATCGAGCCAGCCGACAACTGTAAAGTGATTGTGACGAAATGCCTGTCTTCCACCACAACGAATAGAGAGATTGCTTAATGTAGAGCGCATAAATTTATTCTCGTGTCCGTCACCAAACATGGCGCACTGTGCGGGATGTGAACAACTCGACGGAACAACACCTTTTACTACTGTACCACTC
>CAWLAZ010000169.1:0-3604 GCA_963854955.1 Phycisphaerae bacterium
TCACACACGGTCTGCATCATGGTGACGGATTCGTTTCTGGAGTTTTCACTGGCCTGTGGCAATGATCTTTCAACTCCAATGCCCCAGTACGGATTTCCGGGACTCAAGGAGGGCGATCGCTGGTGCCTCTGTGCTCCGCGGTGGCATGAAGCACTAGTCAATGGCTACGCACCCCATGTCATACTCGAAGCGACGCATGAAGGTGCATTGCAACATTGCCAGCTGGATGACCTGATCACCCACGCCGTCGAATGATTCAGCTGAGCATGTAGCCTGCCGCCAACTCGTGGAAATATTTTGACCATGTACGACGTAAAATCTGATGGAACCCCTGATACTAGTAAGTTAAAAATAGATTCGCATAATGTGGTAGTAATTGCGCAACACCCTCTGAACACCACAGATGACCTTTAGATGGAGAATCCGTGGTGTTTCAATTTGATGCATAATGCACAGTGAAGGAGCATCACAATGCAAAACGAAGAACGAATGGAAAAGATTGAACAACAGGTTGAATTGATTAAAAGTAAAGTTGAATGGATACATTTTGTTGCATCCTTTTTTATGGTCATCTTCTTAGGATTTGCGGTTTTCCGAATCATTGTGATAACCCTCTGAACGCCACATATATTCCCCTATAGGTCCAATGAGTCTCGCCCTACTTCTGCTGCACAAACTTTTCCCACTGCCGATATTTGCCTGTTTGAATTGAGACAAACAGTTCAGGTGCAAATTCCGGATGCTCCCATTGGATTGTGTAATCCTCGGGGTGCTCCCATTCAATGGTGTACGTGCCTGCTCGTTGAAATGTATCAACTGGTCGATCGTAAATAAGACTGCCACGAATAAACACCGTTAGAATCACTTCGTCGTCTTCTGGCACTGTATACGTAATCGAAGTTGTCTTTCCTTTAGCCACAGTTTCTCTGGTCACCGCTGTAATGGAACATGCTGCATTGTTAAACATATCGGCATTACATCGTTCTGTATTTCGAGCTTGGACTTCTGGGCCATACTTATAGACTCGGTTTCCAACTGCATACACTTCAGTTTCACTGACTTTTAAGAATCTGTTAATGCGGTCTCCGTATACCAAATCGATTTGGACTGATTGCCAGTTCTTGCCACCATCCCATGTTTGCAAAGTATGCGGGTCATATCCGCCAATCCATCCGACTTGGTCATTCAAAAAACCAATTCCATTTGCATGAAAACCATCAGTGAACGAACCCTCGTTCCACGTTTCGCCACCGTCGTATGTCTGCACCCACTTGTCCATATCTTGACCACCGGAACAAACCGCATACCCAAACGTGTCAGAGGCAAATCCAGTTTTCCAATAGTGTCCAGAGAAATTTGTAATTCTGGTAGTCCATGTTGCCCCGCCATCATCTGTATACACTAAGGCTGCTTTGCCTTGATTGTTGGTACCGGTGATGTACCCTTCAAGTGGTGAAAGAAACCAGATATCAACAAAAGCGTAAAAGTCACTTCCCATGTATTGAGAATCCCAAGTCAAGCCGCCATTCGTTGAAGAAAGAAAGTAGGCGCCACCTGCGTATCTCCCTGCAGCAAAAATCGTGTTGCGGTCGACTGCATGGATTCCGCAAATACCATCTGGAATCGGACCATTTATGTTCTCAAAAGGAACAGCCGTCCATGTTTCTCCACCATCAACTGTGATGTACAGTGGATTTAGGTCGGTCGTACTCCCTACCCAACTACCGGGTCCTAGATTTCCTGCCCAACCGTGCAATGCATCTATGAATGTCAAGCATCGAAACGATGTGCCTTCTTGATAACAAACCCTTGTCCAATTTTCGCCGTCGTCTATTGACTTCCAAATTTCACCGCTCACATTACAAATCCAAATTGTGTCGCCAATGACGACAATGTCATCGTGATGCAAATAAGGTGCAACTGGAGAACTTTGCATGACCCGCCATGTTCCCTGCAATGGACATAGTCCCCACGCACTAATGACCTGTAACAAATCACTAACATTCACTTCGCCACTCTCATCAATATCCGCGTCGCAATTGGAACAAGCACCCCATTGATCGATGACATAGAGGAGATCTGTCACATTGGTGTTGAGATCGTTATTCAAGTCAGTTGGACATTGACTTGGAACATCTGGCTTTCCACGTTCGAGTGTCAACGTTCCGGCTCCATACGAATTTGTATCCCAGCCACCAACTCGTACCAAATAGGTACTGCCAACTGTTGGATAGAACTGAACAACAGAGTGATAGGACTGACAACTTGAATTACTTGGTGCATCGCCACTGCAGGTGAGATACAGTACATCATCGCAATCCGTTCCCAATTCATACACAATAATGCTTGTGTCAAACGAATTCGTGTCACATGTTGACACCGTGACGACATCTTCGTCTATTGCTTCGTACGAGAACCAAATGTCTTGGTACATAATGCCCATGAGGTCACACGTACTCTCTGGGCTATACCCACTATCGGTGTGGTTCGTTGTGTTGTAAGGAGTGAAGCCCTCAGTTATTGCAACGGCGATGGAACACGTGTCGCCCGCAACACCCAAGGCGTGCACATTCGTCGCAGTTAAAAGAATACATAGAACAGGTAACATCGCTTTGATTATCGACCTCCTAGGACTTATATGCAAGCAAAATAATGCTTGCTTCTTGCTATTTATTGTTTACACTGGTTTAAAGACTACATGAGACACTTCCTACAAATATGTTGTATTGCTCTTTGCAGTCCTGTGATTGCAGAAGTTCATGTCATTGGTGCTGCCGATTTTGCCTTTATTCCAGATGAATTGCACGCCTTCGTTGGTGACACCATTCGGTGGGAATATCTCAGTGGCACACCTCATACTGTGACAAGTGGCGTTGATTGTTCGTGGGATGGTTATTTTCACGCATCTCTATCCTCTTTTGATCCCGTAGTTGAATGGGTCGTACCGGCGGATGCTCCAAGCGAATTCGCTTATTTCTGTGCACCCCACTGCATTCAAGGCATGACTGGGATGATTTATATTTCACCTCTGTGTGCTGCTGATGTCAATAGTGATAACATCGTCAACGTAAGCGACTTACTCGCAGTTATCGATCAGTGGGGTCAAGTAAAATCACCCGCTGATGTAAACGAAGACGGCATCGTCGATGTATCCGACCTACTCATCGTGGTCGGCAACTGGGGACCGTGCGAGTAATCAAAATTCGGCTGGAATATGGATCAGTGCTGTCTATATAAATAAGCGTTTCGATTTGGGGTCTCCCCCCCTATCTACTTATTCGTTTCATCTTCTCTATTACATTCAATCACAATCGTCTCTAACAAGTCTGGATTCTGTTGAATCAGTGCACGCAACCGTGCTCTAATCTCACCTGTACTTTGAAGCTCCTGCTTCATCTCTATAGCGACTTTAGGTTTGCCGTACAACCTATCTAAGAGTTCTTTGATTGCACTTACATTACCACTGAGCGCCTTCTCAATCAGCACACGGATTACATCATGCAAGTCTTCTGGTGTCACTGCTGAAAGTAACGCACCACGTAGTAAAGCGACTTGTTTTGCATGCGGGTTACCAGGTCCCCCCTTGTTCCCAACAATAAAACGC
>CAWLAZ010000170.1:0-3594 GCA_963854955.1 Phycisphaerae bacterium
ATCCGGAACTTCGTTTGCGTTTGCAGGCAGTGAAATGGCATCGGCTTGATAGGGGCGAATAACTCGTCCTGCACCTAAGAACAGTTCGCGATTGGAAGAAGCAGTAGTGGTGAACACTTGAAATTCTTCACTGGTAAGAAGCGGGGTTTGCTTTTGTAATTGCTGAATTAGTTTTGAGGTGGATCGCTTCCATGAAAAAATTGGTTCGCCCTCTTTAGACATAGATTGCAAAGCAGAAAGAGATTCTGGAGTTAATTTGAATTGGGATACGAGTTCGGGTGTAACATCGTCGATGGAAGTTTTTCCAGAAACGGCAGTAGGGAGACCAAGCAAAGACGCACTAAGTTGTTCAATGAATGTTTCATTTACCGTGTAAATTCTAGGCGAAGAATTTTTTGCGGCATCTCGTTTTGTTTGCGTAGCAGCAGTATCATCAAAAGCAAAGTCAATTCTCTTTATTCTCGTTTGAGAAGCAATCTGACCGTCATGAACTTTTATTTGTTCTGCTGACCAAGTGGCTAGTGATGACACAACAATGAGAAAAAGAAAAACGATAGAACATGTTTGGAAGAAATCTGGCTTGCGCAACAATTGCATGATTGTAATTGTTGGCTTTGGCACATTACGAAGGACTGTGTCTCTTCGGCTTGTGTTGCTGCCTTTATTTTTATGTCCGGATGTTTTGGCCATTTTGTTCAGTTGCATTATCGTCTATGGCGAGGCATCCTGCTTAATGCGAAACAGCGACAATGCATGGAGGCAAATCACCTTGGTCACGCCTATTAGCGGCGCTTTTTCGGCTGGCGAAATGTCCTGCTTGGACTAAAAACATAGTTTTTCCTACTGTGCCTTCTTCTTTTGTAATTTGAATACTCTTTAGGCCGCACTGTTTTATGCTGCCGGCAAGGGAATTCAGAGCGACTTCTGCATTCGCTTTTGAGCGATACGCACCGAATTGGAGAGTGAAATTCCTCGATGCAATTGCTTGCCCACTTCGTGCATTTGCTTCACGCTTGTCATTGCCTTCAAGATTGAATGATGCGATTCTAAATGCTGTCTCAGCTTGAGCGTATTCGCCGTTGCTTGAAGCAATAATTCCAAGCATTGCATTTGATTTACCCCTTACTTCTTTATTTGAAGAGGACGATGCTTTTGTAAACCACTCCTTGGATGCGGTTAGGTCCTGAAGTTGGAACGTACAAAGCCCAATCATGTACTGCGCCTTATGTGTTTCATTGCCTGATTTGATTTCTTTTTTGGCCCACATTTCAGAGATGCGCCATTGCCCATTTTTGTATTCCTCAAGCGATAAATCAAGAGAATTTGTTTTGTTTGCATCGCAACCGAATGCTAGAAGGAGTGAAATGATGAAAAGCAACAGTAAAGGTATTCGCATAGTAAGGTTCCAGCGTGTATCGTACACTTTTGGAATGACCACGATGCGACTTTTAACATCTATTTACAAGACCTGGCGACGGAATCCATTCCGAACTTTAATCGTGGATGATTATCGTAAGTGGAATGGATTAGCGTTGCAAGTTGCGTCTTGGCATATTGCCAAGAGCATAAAGACAGAGAAGCCACACGTGGCTATTCTGTTGCCAACTTCAGGCATGTTTCCTGCATCGGCAACGGCAATTTGGTCTTTAGGTAAAACAGTCGTCCCGTTGAACTATTTATTGACAAAAGATGACATCGATTACATTATCAAAGATAGTGGGGTCGACACTGTCGTGACTGTCAATGCAATGGTGGAGATGATTGGAGGGTTGCCCGAAGGTGTAACAGCAATCAAACTTGATGAGATGTCCTTTGGTGGTATCCCACCGATTCGAAGGGCAGTGAAAAGTGATGACACCATGCTTGCGGCACTTCTGTATACGTCGGGGACTTCTGGTAAACCAAAAGGAGTCATGCTAACTGCAGGAAATATTTCTTCCAATGTGGAGCAATGCAAGAAATGGATACATTTTACAAAAAACGATGTGTTCCTTGGGTTACTTCCACAGTTTCATAGTTTTGGTTTTACCGCAACTACACTTATCCCTTCTGCAATTGGCGCAAAAGTAGTGTATACAGCGAGGTTTAATCCTCGAAAAGTATTAACGCTTATGCATGATCATTCTCCAAGTGTGATGCTTGCAATACCGTCCATGTTCAATGCAATACTCAACACAAAAAGTGCAGAGCCAAGTCATTTTGAATCAGTTCGAGTAGCACTCTCTGGTGGCGAAGCATTACCCGATGCAGTTTATGAAGGATTTAAAGAACGACTCGGTTTGACAATTTTGGAAGGGTATGGTCTGACAGAAACATCTCCTGTAGCGAATCTATGCAGGCCTGAAGAGCATCGTCGCGGGACCGTTGGAAAGCCAATTGTCGACGTGCATGAACGCATTGTTGATGAAGATGAGAACGATTTGCCTGTTGGACAAGACGGCGAGATTCGAATTACGGGACCAAACATCATGAAGGGGTATTACAACCTCGACAAGGAAACCATTGAAGCATTTGATTCAAAAGGGTATTTTAAAACAGGTGACATGGGACAACTTGATGAGGATGGTTTTTTATACATTACTGGTCGAATTAAAGAGATGCTCATCATTGGCGGTGAAAATGTGTTTCCTCGCGAAATTGAAGAAGCCCTTACGAATCACCCCGATGTAATTGCAGCTGGTGTTGTCGGGAGATCCGATCCATCACGTGGGGAGGTCGCTGTTGCCTTTGTTGAATTGCAAGAAGGCGCTACCCTTGATGAACATGCTTTGCGTGCTTGGTGCCGAGAAACTATTGCTCCATTTAAAGTGCCAAAATCTATTACACATCTTGAGGCACTTCCGAGAAATCCGACGGGTAAAATTATGCGCCGAGAACTCGTAAAAATAGTCGCGAAGGAAATGAACTCTTGAAAAATAAAATTACACTTGCTCATAGCCCTGATCCAGACGATGCCTTCATGTGGTGGCCGCTTGCCGATATAGATGGCAGCGGTCCATCTATCGATGTGGGTGGGTTTGAATTCGAACTTGTTATGAAAGATATAGAAACGCTCAATGCAGAATCTGAGCAGGGCGCGTACGACATTACTGCGATTAGTATCGCGCATTATCCCACGGTTGCCCACTTGTATGATTTGACTGCATGCGGCGCATCACTTGGTGATGGCTATGGGCCAAAAGTTGTTTCTAAAACGAATACAACGATGGATGCTTTGCTCGAGTCAAATCCTTCATTCGCTGTTCCTGGACTTCGAACATCAGCACTTGCAGCCCTTCGTATTCTTGCAGGCGAACGAAAAATGACTTGGAAACCAATTGCCTTTACAGAAATAATGGATGCTGTATCAGCGGGCTCTTTTGATGCGGGCGTAGTGATACACGAGGGACAACTTACGTACGAAGAACATGGGCTGTTTGAAGTTTGCGATTTGGGAGCATGGTGGCACGACAGAACATCGTTGCCATTACCACTTGGCGGGAACGCAATCAAAAAAGATATAGATGTTCGACTGGGGCTTGGCACAACTGAAAAAATCACAACGTTGTTACTTAAATCAATTGAATACGCAATGGCGAACAGAGAAAAATCGCT
>CAWLAZ010000171.1:0-3591 GCA_963854955.1 Phycisphaerae bacterium
TCGTGATTTACCTTGTACACAAACGTTGGAACTTCGTCTGGTGTTTTTGTGGGTGCGGAAATGAGCACGCGTTTTGCGCCCGCTTCAATGTGTTTATGCGCACCTGTGTAATCAGTAAAGAACCCCGTAGATTCCAACACATAGTCAACACCAAGGTCGCCCCAAGGTAGCGCTGCTGGATCGCGTTCGCTTAAGCATCGGGTTTGCATACCGCCAACATCAAAGCCCTCGTCGGTTACGGTCACCTTTTTTGAAAAGGTCCCGTGCATAGTGTCGTACTGGAGTAAGTAACCAAGGTTGTCTTGTGGAACAAGGTCGTTAATTGCAACGATTTCAAAATCGCCTGACAGTGCTGCGGCCCGATATACAAGCCGCCCTATTCTTCCAAATCCGTTGATGCCAATTCTAATAGTCATGTTGGATCCTTTCCTCTAGGTGTCCATGGTATATCTTTTATACCCTCTTGTTTGTTTGCTAGCCGAGCAAGTGCAAAGAGTAGGTCGCTAAGTCGGTTTATAAAAATAAGAATCTCTTTTGAACAGCCGTCTTCTTGTACCAGCGTAATTATGCTGCGCTCTGCTCGCCTGCAAATTGTACGCGCAAGGTGTAGTCGCGCTGATGCTGTGCAACCGCCCGGAAGCACAAATACTGTAAGTTTCTCGTTTTGCCCATCGGCATCATCAATCCATTTTTCTAAAAAAACAATGTCTGTTGTGTCTATGCGGCGGACTTTATCGTGTTCTTTTGGGGTTGCAACGTCTGCGCCTACATCAAAGAGGAGTGACTGGATTGGTGCGAGCGACTTGTCGCCCACAACGCCGATTGCTGCGTTTAGTTCGTCAACATCTCCAACTGCATGCATTCGTGCGGAGTTTTTTTGTACACGCCCACCACCGAACGTGCCTGTTGTTCCATCGTCGCCTGTCCTCGTATAGAGCGGCATTCGAATTACTCGAGCGCTGCAGCTCCCGAGATAATCTCGGTGAGCTCGGTTGTAATTTGTGCTTGACGTGCGCGGTTGTAGTCTCGCTTAAGATCTTTACCAAGATCGTTCGCGTTTTCAGTCGCTGCTTTCATTGCAATCATTCGCATAATGTTTTCGCTAACAACTGCGTCGTTAAACATTTGGAACAGTGTTGTGATCACACTTTTTGGAATTAAATCGTCGAGAATCTCGCCAGCTGATGGGGAAAATTCATAATTAGCTGAACTAGTTGTAACTTCAACATCTCCAGCTTCATTTTTTTCAGTGGAGAGTGGAAGAAGTTGAATTACTTCTGGAATTTGCCGCGCATTTGATTCAAACCGCATATAGGCAATGGACACTTTTTCCCATTCGCCGTTTGCAAATTCTTCCATGTATCGCTTTGCAACCCTTGCAACATCTTCATACATTGGTTTGTCACCAAATGTAAGTTGATTCCGGGCGATTAGTTTTTGAAACTTAAAGAAGGTCGTTGCTTTTTTACCCGCGGTTTCAAGCGTGACTGCTGAATTGTTTTGTTTTGCGTTTCGCGTATGCACGAGTGCATTTCGAAGAACGTTACCGTTGTAAGCACCGCATAAGCCACGATCGGAAGTAATAACCAAAAGGAGTTCTTTGCCTGTAGATGCTGAAGCGCTAAAGAGGGGAGAATCGTAGTCGCCCGCTGCGCTTGAAACTTCGCCAACGAGGTTTCGGATGGCGTTGGTATAGGGGCGGCTGTCTCTTGCTCGCGAAAGAGCGGCCGTAAATTTAGCCGTTGCAATCATCTGCATAGTTTTCGTGATACGAGCGATTGTTTCAACCGCCGTCATTCTTTTTCGGATAGCGCGAATTTGTGCCATAAGGCGGGGAATTGTACCAGAATTGAGGGGTTTTAGAGACGCAAACCGTCGTGCGCCAAGTGGGTGTTTTCCGGTAACTCCGCGTCTGTTTTTGCGTGCGACACACAATGGGTCATGTGGGTGAAATACGTCTGTTTTGCGCCCACTTGATGGGCAATTTCAAGTGCCTGGTCAAGGTTTAGATGCGTTGGGTGGTGCCTAAATCGCAGCATATCAAGGACCAACACATCGAGGTTTTCTAGTTTTGGCCACGATTCTGGCGGAATCGAGGAAACATCGGTGCAATACGCAATGGTTGGGCTAGCGGTAGAGCCAGCTATGGAACCCGACCCTTCAATGCGGAAACCAACGATTGGAAGACGACCGTGAAGAAGGCGTATCGGCGTAAACACGACGCCGAACAGATTAACGGGTTGGCCGACCGTTAATTCGTGTGGTATTAGATTAGCGACAAATGAATCATTGACGTTTTTGTGTGATTCAAACACGTGTTGAAATACGCGAGCTAGGTGATCAAGCGTGTGTCGTTCTGCGTAAATGTCCAGCGGTTGTTGCATAGAAACATTGAACATACGAGTGTCGTCTAGACCAAACGTATGATCAACATGATTATGTGTAAACAAAATGGCATCGCACCGGGTGAGTTTTTCTTTGAGTACTTGTTGACGAAGGTCCGGCGAAGCGTCAATCAAAACAACGCGTTCTTGTCCACCCTCGTCAGTAAACCGAACACAAACACTGCACCGCAACCGTGTGTCTTTTGGATCATCGCTCGAACACACATCGCAGTCGCATGTAATAACCGGCACACCAGCAGACGTTCCAGTGCCAAGAAAGGTAAACGAAAAATCACTAATCGGCACTTGTTACGCCTGTTTTTCGGATGAGTGGACCAACCGTTAAGCCCTGCAACAACAAACTTACAAGAACGACGCCAAACGCTATTGGTACAAGGGTGTGTTTCAAGTCGCCCGAAGGAAGCCCAAGCACAAGTGCCAGTGGAATTGAGCCCTTGAGCCCAGACCAAAAGACAACGTGTTTCCATCCTTTTGGCCAGTGTTTTCCTATGGTTAGGGCTGTTGGGTACACCATCAACGCACGGGCCAACATAATGGCGAGGAACGTTGCACCAACAGCGAGTAAGACGTGCCCTTGAAGCAATGTTTCAAGACCACCAATGTCTTGTAATTCAAAACCAATAAGTAAAAATACGATGGAGTTAATGAGAAAATCAACAGATTCCCAAAACGTATTGATTGTTTGCACCGTTTGTTTGCTCATCGCTAATTTCGTGCCGTAATTACCAATAATAAGTCCAGCAACCACAACAGCAATAACGCCGGAAGCACCAACTTGTTCAGCAACAATAAATGAACCCCAGGCAAGCACTATAGTAATTGCGTTTTCAAGAACATGATCATTAAGACGACGCAAAATCCAAAACGCAACGAGTCCAAACCCAAGACCAAGCACGATGCCCATCCCCGCAACTTTAACAAACTCCACCACGCCATCAATTATTGAAAGTGAGGCTTCATGGTCACCGGTTGGGAATACCGCTGCAAGTAAAATTAAAAACAACACCACGCCCGTGCCGTCGTTAAACAAACTTTCGCCTTCGATAAGTGTTTTGAGTCGGCTTGGTGCTTTTGCTGTTTTTAACGTTGCCATAACTGAAATAGGGTCCGTGGGCGCAAGCATTGCGCCAAATAACAGTGCGGGAAGCCATGCGTGGTCACCAATAAATGGACGAACAGCAATCGC
>CAWLAZ010000172.1:0-3584 GCA_963854955.1 Phycisphaerae bacterium
ATTTCGGCTCCCGAGCATTCAAACAAACCATTGCCATGCAGTACCCCTTCAACATATTCGGACAATTGCTTCGTTGTAAAACTCATACAGTGTTGCCTTGTTTGACAATTGCTTCTGTTGCAACTTGCACATCATCAAAGGGAATCACTTTGTCTTTTAAAATTTGATTTTTCTCATGTCCCTTACCAGCAATCACAACTACATCGCATGCACTTGCAGCATGAATCGCTGACTCAATTGCTTCTTTACGATCCACAATACGATGCACAATCGGCACGCGATCTTTAGGAACGCCTACGAGTATTTGATCAAGAATGGTTTCTGGATCTTCGCTTCGAGGATTGTCGCTTGTTGCGTACGAAACATCACCCACGGTGGAAGCGATGTACCCCATACGTGGACGCTTTGAAATATCACGGTCACCGCCGCACCCGAAAACAACATGCAACCGACCGCCCTCGGGCAGTACTTGCCGGACCGACAAAAGCATTTGCTCGAGTGCATCGTCGGTGTGCGCAAAATCTACAAACACTGCCCGATTACCCACTTGAACACGTTCAAGCCGTCCCGGAGGAGAAGGAGCGCAGGCAAGCGCCTTTGAAATGTCCTCATTTGAAACACCCAATAAATGTGCGGCTACAACCGCTTGTAATGCGTTCGTTGCATTGTGCCTTCCCAGCAAAGGCAATACAAGTTCCATCGTTCCCCAGTCCCCATGCAACTTTATGCGCGAACCGTCAATTTTTTCTTCAATAATTTCAACCCATGCAGACGCCGCATCGCTTTCTGTCCTGCAAGAAATAACTTTTGCTTTTGCATAATCTGCAACAGACCAACTTGCTGGGTCGTCCATGTTTATCACGGCATACCCAGAAACAGAATCAAACAATTTCATTTTTGCATGCAAGTACGAATCGGCAGAGCCGTGATAATCAAGATGGTCGCCTGATAAATTTGTGAAGACACCAATATCAAAATCAAGCGCAGCCACTCGTCCTTGATCTAACGCGTGGCTTGAACACTCCATGACTGCTACTTTGCAACCATTATCCACCATTGAATGCAAAATTGAACCGATGTCACAAAAGCTTGGCGTCGTCAATGTTGACTGCGTCGCAACGATGCCGTCATCGCAAACAATAGTGCCAAGCATCCCGCACTTGACTCCTGAAGAGGACAAAATGTGCCGAATGATCCATGCAATTGTTGTCTTGCCATTTGTCCCAGTCACGCCGACAAGTTGTAACTTCGTTGAAGGATTCCCATGGAATCGTTCGGCAATTATTGCGCCGACTTTGCATGGATCACACGTTTCGATAACTGCTACATCTTTATACACCAACGAACTCGCCACATCCGGCGTGCACACAATAGCAACGGCACCCTTTGCAATGGCGTCATCAATAAACGCAGAACCATCTCTTCGAACGCCGCTTCTTGCAATAAATAATGCCCCAGGTTTCACCCTATCCGAATGTTGCACAACACTGCTCACCGATGAGGCATATTGTTTGCCTTCAATCCGTGCATCGAGTCCTTCGATTAACATTTGTAGTGTGTGCATCCGTGCAGTTACAGGATACAACACTTTGGGCTACTGCGAAAGAAAAAACATTGCATCGCCGTAACTGTAAAAACGGTAGCCCGACGAAATCGCCGATGCGTATGCTGATTTGAGCCGATCGATGCCAATCATAGAAGCTACAAGGGTAAGCAATGTTGATTTAGGCAAGTGGAAATTCGTCAAAATGCCGTCAACGACCTTAAAATTGTATGGAGGTGTGATCATTAGTCGAGTTGCGCCTGCAAGACCGCCGGTAACTGGCCACGTTTCCATTGGTGGCAACGACTCAAGCGTCCGCACAGAAGTTGTTCCAATCGCAATCACTGGTCTTCCCGCTCGCTTCGCCTCTTGAATTGCATCTAATGTATCTTGCCTAACTTCCCAACTTTCCTCATGCATTTCATGTTCTTCAATCGTATCTGTCTCAATCCCTTTGAAGGTGCCCGCGCCAACGTGCAGGGTCACCGGAACGCGCTGAACGCCCGCCATTCTTAGTGCTTCAAGTAATGCATCGTCAAAATGCAATCCGGCAGTTGGTGCCGCGACCGATTTTGCCTGTTCCATACGTGCGTACACCGTCTGGTAGTTCGCACGGTCGTGCGAATCAATACTTGACGTATCGCCTCGTGCGGACAAAATATACGGGGGGATAGGCGTCAAACCGACCTCATGCAAGACTACATCTGCCGGTCGTTTGTCGCTGCAAGCGCACTTCCAATAGGTGCCGATTCGTGCAAGAAGTTTGAGTTGCACATCACCGCCCAAATCAAGCACTAAGCCGTCACGCAATTTTCCATTGCTTTTCAACATCACCACCCAGTGCGATTCTTCCTGAGAAAGAAAAAGTCCCTCGCCTTTTCCCCCTGTATCCGTTCGAATCGTTTTGAATCGTGCGGGCAGCACCGCTGTTTCATTAACAACAAGCAACGCATTGCTTGGAAGAAGCGAAGGCAAATCAATAACATGCTTATGTTCTAACGTGGCAGAACCAACAACAAGTAACTTTGCCGACGACCGAGGTGTAACCGGATGTGTTGCGATCAAGCCCTCAGGCAATGCATACACGAGGTCTTCAACCGTAAGCGATTGCGTCACGATGCCACTCGGTATTGCAATGGAATGAACGGTTCAAGTTCAACAGGAACTCGTTTTAATCCACGCCGTAATGCTTTTGCAACTGCGTATTGCAGTGAGTCGTCTCTTCGTTTCAACACATTTGCCGTGATGTTAATATCATTTGCTTTCATCGCTGCAAGCGACCATTCCCAAGCATGGTACTCTTCTAAACACCTTGGTTTGTAGGTATGGAAGCCGATTGCGTGATGCCCAACTTCATGCAAAAAAATGGCGCAACTCATAGGTCCCTTAGGATACGGTGACTCGAGCATTCGATAGATATTCCCTTTTGTATCCTTTAACTCCCATGCGCAACCGCTCATCGATGAACGCCATTTCCGGATTCGAAAACCATACGTTTCTTTCATCTTCAAAACAACTGCATCGTACTTTGCTTGAATTGGACGTGGAGTAAGTGGCTTACTTGATTTTTTCGCGTGCTGTCGCGTCGAAATCTTCGGTTGTTGCGGCTTGACAAGGTCCCACAAGGTTAATGCGAATGTTTTTACCTTCACGATGCTGCACCGCAAATAGTTCCAGCAGGAATTGTTCGGCCGTTGGAAAAATCTTTCCAAGTCATTGCTTTACTGCCTGCTGGTTTCATTTCTAAAATTTCAATACTTCCTGCGCCTGTTGCAATCGTGCCGTCTTCCAATACTTCCCCAATGCCTCCGCTACTGTTCTTGGCAATTGCGTTAAGAATCTTGCAGTCAATGCCAGAAATAGTCAAATGGCATCCAGGCCAAGGCGAAAGGCCGCGAATTGTCCTTGCCACGGTTTGCGCATCGTTGGATAAATCCAATATAGAATCTTTACGAGAAAGTTTCGGCGCAACTGTGACCAATGACTCATCTTGTACTGTTCCTTTTGGGTTAGTTTCAAGAACTTCTATTACAAGATCTGG
>CAWLAZ010000173.1:0-3583 GCA_963854955.1 Phycisphaerae bacterium
GAAGACTACTCGCAAGAAAGCGACTAAGAAAAAAGCAACTCGTAAAAAAGCTGCTAAAAAGAAAGCTGCCCCTAAAAAAGCGACTAAGAAAAAAGCAACTCGTAAAAAAGCTGCTAAAAAGAAAGTGACTCGCAAGAAGGCCGCTAAGAAGACTACTCGCAAGAAAGCGACTAAGAAAAAAGCAACTCGTAAAAAAGCTGCTAAAAAGAAAGCTGCCCCTAAAAAAGCGACTAAGAAAAAAGCAACTCGTAAAAAAGCTGCTAAAAAGAAAGCCGCTCCTAAGAAAGCTGCTAAAAAGAAGACTTCACGCCGACGTAAAAAATAACCCCAGCGTTAGTAAATTACGGATCACAAGCGGAAACGACCTCAATATGGGGTCGTTTCTTCTTTTGAAGATTTGCCTAGCCCTATAGGTCGCAATACGTGTCATAATGCCAACTTTGTTACGAACGATTAAACTTTTTACTTTAAACTGAACGAAGTAGTATATATGACACATATTATTGCAGAACCTTGTATCGGAACCAAAGACACATCATGCGTTGAAGTATGCCCCGTTGATTGCATTCTACCTATGCAAGGCGATGAAAAATTCCCTGACGTTGAAATGCTCTATATTGATCCTGATACATGTATTGATTGCGGCCTCTGCGTCGATGAGTGCCCTGTGCAGGCAATTTACCCAGAAGAGGACTTGCCGGAAGAATGGCATAAATACATTCAAATTAATGTAGATTTCTTTGCATAAGTTTTAAACCCCGCTCTTTGCGTCTAAACTTTCTGTCCAATCTTGCACTTTGCCCCCAAGTTTTAACTCGCTTGGCAATGTTTTTCGATAGCCAAGCTTTCGTATAACCTCGAGCACATCAGTCCACGTAGGAAATGTTCGATTGTTTGTTTCTTTGAAGGCATTGATTGCAACTAAAAACATAAACTGCTCTTGGTTCATTTCACCTTCTTCGGCAGCGCGAAGAAAATCAGTCTGCCGTCGTCCAGGCCCTCTCCTGCGATCAAGATCGGCTTGAGATGGCTTCCGCAAGTCGCGGCGGTCAATACCACCTCGACGGTCAATAACATCGCCCGGATTGTTTGGCGCCTTAGAATCGTTCGGTTGGTTTCCCTGTTTTGCCATCACATTGGTAGCATACCCTACCAGATACATATTTCTCTTCATTATGAAAAGCAATTACAACAATCATACACCCACGACCTTCAACGGCGCCGCAATTGTGCTTGGCTGGCTTGTTCCTGGTCTTGGTCACGTTTCTATTGGTCAAAAAAGACGCGGCTTACTCATCATGTCGGGTGTGTTGTTTCTCGTTTTTTGCGGCGTGCTGGTTGGCGGTATTGATGCCGTAGATCATAAAAACGATGGCTTGTGGTTTATTGCCCAAGTTTGGTGCGGTCCGGTTGTCATCGGTGTTGATTTGTTAAATCAATCGTTGATTGCACCACTTCCGGCGATTGAAAAAGCAATGCTTGTCGGCCTAAGCCACGCAAATGAAATGGGAACGCTTTTTATAGCTATGGCAGGGCTGATGAATTTTGTGGTGCTTCTTGATGTGCTGCAAGCAAAAAAAGGTGACGACTTTGAACTGCGCTCCGAATCTAAAGAAAGAAGAACTTCGCAATGACGCTTGCTTGGACGCCATTTCTTGAACCAATGAATGCCCTGCAACCCGTTTGGTATCTGCTTTTGCTTCCACTTGTGTTTGGCATCGCAGTAATTTACCGCGCTATTCGAGAAGAGAACTATTCCGTGTACTGGCGTTCGGTCGCCATCATGACGGGACAAGTTGTGTTTGGCATTGTCGCTATCGCACTTGCACTTGGGTTATTCGTGCAGTTCGTTATTCCTCTTCTTAACCAGCCATAAGCATGAGCTCTTCGGGGTGGTCGAGAAGGCGTGCCTTGAGCATGTTGTGAACTTGCTTAAGACGTTGGCTTACACGGGATTCACTGTACCCGAGGACACAGCCAATTTCATGCATTGTTAACCCCTCTGTATAAGTCAGTGTCACGATGAGTAAGTCATAGTGTTCAAGATGTTTATAGAGCCAAGCGTGAAGGTCTTTACTCTCAACTTTTGCGTATCCATCGCATTTTGCTTCAACGCGAATGGCAAGCGACCCTTCGGTATCGTTATCCGTTTCGGTTGGGTGATAGGACAATGTGCACGGGACATGGACATCTTTCATCACAGCGAGAAATTCCTTTTCATCAAGTTGCAACAAAACTCTCAACTCTTCATTTGTTGGCGGTTTGCCGAATCGAGCAGTAAAATCTTCGATGCCCTGGGCAATCATTTTCGAACGAGACCGAGTAAGCCGCGAGCAGGGATCTTCTCTTCGGAGGAAGTCGCGCATCGCTCCCTCCACTCGAAGTCGTGCAAAACTTTCAAATTTGTAATTTAAGGATAAGTCAAATTTATCGATGTAGTCGTGGAGTGCAAAATATCCAGACTGTGTAAGGTCGTCAATTTCAACACTTCTTGGTGTTCTTCCAGCAATCCGTCTTGCGCAATGACTGACAAACGTATCCATGTAATACAGAATAAGCTCTTCTCGAGTGCGCTTGCAGCCAGTGCCTTTGTAATGCAGCATTGCTTCTTTTGCCCAAGTTTGTGTTTGAATTGAGGTTCTCCGTGGCGACAAAAAATCGTCGCCATCTATTATTTGATGACTGACCATTAGGTTTCTTCCCTGAAACATGTTTCGATATAAGGGCTCTGCGACTACCGCTGCCCAACATATTTTCATCGTCAGCCCAGCACATAAAACCCCAATTTTTTTCAACTTTTAGTTTCTCCCCGATACTGAACGCACGTTTTATTGCCCGAGGGTCATTAAATGGGCTATTGAAGGGCACTTGGGGGTACTCGGGGTTGCACTGAGGGCTGACCCCGAGGTCAGACTCCAAACACAGCATGCTTCATCAAAAAAGGAGGTGGTCGAGGATTGTTGAGGGTGGTCTCGAAGGTGGCCAGACATAGTGACCTGATTCTTGTGGTTAGTATTTAACATGGTTAGCCACCACATGTGGGCGATACAGTGTTTTGCCATTGCCATGGGCGCTTTATTGGCATAGAATTACCGATTCCAACTGGAGAAAAAACACATGGCAAAATTGTTCTACACCCTTACCGAAACTGCAGAGGTCCTTAGTAAAACTGAGGATGAAATTCGGGAGATGGCGAAATCAGGCAAGCTTGAAGAAATGCGCGATGGCGAGAGCATAATGTTCAAGTGCAATCAAGTGGACCTTCTTGCAAACGATGCACCAGAATCAGGCGATATAGATTTAGATATTGACCTCGATGGCTCCTCCGTCGGAATGGGACTTGCTGATTCCGGCGTTGATAAACCAGCGGGTGGTGAAATAACAGAAGATATTCCAGCCGGAGGCAGCGGCTACGGTATGAGCGACAGCGGAACGAGTCTTGGCCTCGGCGGCTCTGGTGCGGGACTTGATCTCGGTGGCAGTGGTTTCGGTTTTGATCTCGGTGACAGTGGTTCAGGTGTTAGTCTTGACCTTGGTGACTCTGGTGCGGCAAGTGGAATTGGCGCAGCATTCGAAGGCGGAG
>CAWLAZ010000174.1:0-3559 GCA_963854955.1 Phycisphaerae bacterium
TATTTATCGAGCCACAGCAGAATGTTGACATACTCTGGAGTGCCACCGGCACCTTCAGGATCAAGCGCAAGAGCAGTGACAGGGTTCGCCCCTTGTAGATTTACGTTTGACATTAATTCTTTAAGCCAGCCCATTGTATTGGGAAGGCGCGCAAAAACTGAGGGCAACAACGGCGTAGTTATAGAAGTGCCAGAGGGCAAACCACCCCAACACCCGTTTGCAGGATTCTGCTGGTGGGTTGTATCAGTAGTAAATGAAGTAGAATCAATCAATAGCTCAACATCACTTACGTGTTGGTGGATTTCTTTGAGAAACCCGACAAAAGTTCTTTTGCCATCAGAATCTATTAAGCCTGCGGTGGGATCATAAAATTTTAACCACCCCTGCGTACCATTATCATAATTGCAAGGATCTGTAACATAAAGAACTAATCGAGGCGGAGCGTTTGTTTGACAATATTGCAACAACTTGTCGTGATAGTCCGGAAGGGTCAATCCAGTTTGATTTGGAGGGGATCCTTTCTTTGGAGCATCATCACGGTAATCCCAAAGGATAAAATCTTCCAGCGTATAACCTGCCGTTGCAGTTGTAGGCAAGGCTAAGGCGAAAAGGATAAATAAGACCGTAAATTTCATTAAATCAAAGTAACATCGAATCGGTGCTATTGCAAGACAATTCGATCAACTTTTAAATGCTTATGAAATCAATCGGAAAATGATGGGGTATTTGTACGGAGCATCGCCCTGTTTCGCGCTCATTGTTTGCGTTGCAGCAATGATTGGAAATACCAATAGAAACAGCACGAGCAAACCAAGAAGAGGAATGCCAATGATGACTAAAATCAGAAAAGCAAAAAGTATACCCACGATCAGTGAAAAGAGAAAAAGATTCAACGCTTCCTTTGCGTTCTCTTTGACAAAAGCATCTTCTTTGCCCGTTGTGTTAAACAATACCAACGGGATAATCAAACTCGCGAAGGGAACGACATAACCAATAAGAAAAGACCAATGCGCAAGCGAGGCAAGCGCCGCATTTATTTCTTGATCTGAAGAACGTCGCTGTTCCTCTGAAACGGTTATCTTTGCCATAAAATCAGTTTTCTTTCTTTTTAGACTTTACTTCAACTTGCCTAAGATATACAACGGCTACTGCTGCGCCAATACCACCGCCAATTGCAGAGCTGGATTCTACCCCAAACATGTTCGCAAGCATTGTTGCAATAACTGAACATCCCACCGCGAGTAACATAGCTATGACGTATTTCATACAGGCTCCTTTTATGAGCTTGCATTATAGCACGTTCCAACGTTGTTCCTAATTCTCCCGCCCACGTCTATATATATGTACACTGCTCGACCTATGAAAATCAACCGCTTATTTCTACTCGTTCTCATTTGGCTTGGAATTATCGAAGGCATTTCGACCCTCTTTTTATTCTTCGTTGCGATGCCGATGAAGTACTATTATGACCAACCAGCAGCAGTAAGCATCGCAGGCATGGTGCATGGTTTTCTTTTCATTGGGCTTGTCCTGCTTTTCATTATTGGAAAATCGATCGTACCGCTGTCAACAAAAATGGTGATCGGAGGAATCCTTGGAGCGATTCTACCCTTTGGTCCTTTTGTTGTTGATGTAAAGCTGTACAAACTTTTAAAGAACTAATTCAGCAGCTACAACAACCAAAGTTACGGCCACATGTCGTCTTGCGGAGTTGATTGAACAATCGTCCAGATTACGGATGCCAATAAACACAGTTCAAGCAACCCTATAGAAATTACCGAACGAAATTTCGGTTTGCACAATAAAAAAGCAATTGCAGCGATCGTAATTCCGATCAATGGGAGATACCAAGCAAACATGGGTACTGCGTGCGAAGGATCGTATGCAAGTCCACACATAGCACAACCTACTATGATTACGCCAAAGAGCATTTGCACGCTTTTTGTTTCACGTGGCTTACACAGTTGCAGTACAAACATCGCCGCTGAAACGGCTGACATGGCTCCTGAGAAAAATGCTAGTTTAGCAAAACTAGCCTGCAAAGCCAGTATGGACAGTGACGCCAGAACAGACCAAGCAACGATGTACATATGCCAAGCAGGTATTCTCAAACGCCTCAACCCAACGCTGACGAACAAAACCAATAAGAAAATAATGATTCGATCCAAAACACTCGATTGTCCTGGGAACTGCATGAACACCGCAGCAACTATGCCTGCAATGAGTGCTTGTAAAATGATGCGCTTATCCCATTTTGAAAAGAGAGAATATAAGCAAGCAAGAAAAAAAACTATAAGAACAGTTAAAATAAGCCAATGCCACTTTTGGGTTGGCGGAACACTAGGCATCCCCTCTTGCAGTGCAAAAGCGACCAAGGCAGAACAACCAACAGCAATGAGTACACCAAGTGGCTGCCGCCGCTTTGACGAAAAAAACCACCAACTTACTATCGAGAGACCCGTTGCAACCGCAACGGGAATGCCTATAAATTGAGCAATCTCAAGCGGATTCACTTTCGCCCGGCTTCAAGAGCAACGATGACCTTTATGTTGTCGCTAAGAGATCCGCTTTCTATTCCGTAGGTCATTTCAAAATCAGATCGCATCAAGGTAAATGTTGTTTCAAATCCAAGCATTTCGCCCCGCTTATTTGTAACTTGTCCTGTTTTAGCCATCGTGACTGTCAATGGTTTTGTAACACCATGCATCGTTATCTTGCCAACCACTTCATACTTTTCATCGCCGATTTTTTTGGCTGATGAACTAACAAAAAGCATCTCAGGGAACTCCAGAGCATTAAAAAAATCGGGGCTTTTCAAATGACCATCGAGCCTTGTGTTGTTTGTATCGATACTGTCAATTGCAATTGAAACAGAAAATGCGGGCAAACCTTCCGCTAACTCAATCGTGCCAGATACATCGTTAAAACGACCGTAAAACATGCCAGCGCCAAGATGGTGCACACTAAAAATCGCCGTGGAATGCACTGAATCAATTGCAAATGCCCCTTCTTTACTTTCTGGTTCGACTTCTTGCGAAGTCGTAAACATACTGAGCCCAACGAGTACTGGTATCACAATTATTTTAAGTATAAACATGTATCTCTCCTATTTAATGGTTCGGGTAAGTTATTACTATACATCGTATGAACATACGAATACTCTGCACCGTTATTGCACTCCTTTCTGGAAGTTTGCATGCAATACCAAACATTGTCATTCTGTTTGCGGACGATGCTGGGTATATGGACTTTGGATTTACTGGGACAGACGATTTAAAAACTCCTCGGATTGATTTGCTTGCAAGCGAAGGTGTTGTTTGCACTCAGGGGTATGTCACTGCATCTGTCTGCAGCCCTTCCCGAGCTGGACTTTTAACTGGTAGGTACCAACAACGTTTTGGGCATGAAACGAATTTGCGGGGCAAAGAAGTTGGGCTTCCACTTTCTGAACAAACGCTAGCGGATCGCCTTGGCAAATTAGGATACACATCATGCGCAATTGGAAAGTGGCACTTGGGGGGAAGCGAAGAGCAGCACCCACTCTCGCGCGGATTTGACG
>CAWLAZ010000175.1:0-3558 GCA_963854955.1 Phycisphaerae bacterium
AAAATTTGCGGATGCACTCCGTCGCGGTGTTCCAATGATTGCGCCATGCAACGGTTTTCAAATTGCAGTGCAGTTAGGCTTGTTACCCGGGCCTCATCCAGGCAGCGATTGGGATGCAAGCGCCCCAACGCCTACAGTTGCACTTGCACAAAATGAATCGGCACGTTTTATAGACAAATGGGTTAAGTTCCAAGTCCCAACAAATACACGATGTATATGGACTAGAAATATAAAGTCGTCCTCTGCTACGTCTTTGATTCCGATCGCACACGGTGAAGGGCGCTTTGTTCCTGCGAATGATGCAGTCATGCAAGACATTGAAGATAGCGGACGTGTTGCATGCAGATACGGTGCAAACGATAATCCAAACGGATCGGTTGGAGATGTCATGGGTATTTGCGATGCAAGCGGGCTGGTGCTCGGCTTGATGCCCCACCCAGAACGATTCCTTCGGTGGACACAACACCCAACATGGACTCGGTTGGCAAAAGAAGAAATGACGGGCGATACTCTTGGTTTACAAATGTTTAAAAACGCAGTGCTTCATGTAACAAATAATAAAATGAATAACTGTGTTGAACAATCAGTATGACAGACCACGGTCAACTTGCGGTTGGTTTGTTTAGCCACGGATGGTCATTTTTTAACAACAAACAGAGAGCGGCTGAACAAGATAAAGATATTCTGCATGCACACTGACAACCAAATCAAGTGTTCAAACTGTGGATATGACCTGCAGGGCCTTACGTTAAGTGCGCTCTGCCCCGAGTGCGGCGAGTCAAGAAAAACAAGTGCATCCTCTTATGAAGTTGATTCATCGGAAAAGGCACCAAGCAAAATGCTGAAGATGATTGATGCAAATGTTGCCGTCAAGGGTCTTGAAGATGTTCCTGATATTCGAAATCGCGTAAAGTATTGGATGCGTATCGGTGCTTTATTTGTTTTTGCCCTTGCCCTTTTACAGTTTCTAGTGATGTTTGCGCTTATTCCAATTCCGTTATACCGGGTTGCACTATTTGGGATGTCCCTGTTTTGGCCCGCAGTTGTTGTTGGCATGATGCCAGCAAGTGTGGACAACGCAATGCCGCCGATTTATCGTTTGATTAGGAAATGGATTCCCCCTTCACAATGGTGTTGGGCGATCGGATACGTCTTGTGGTTTGTTTTATATTTGCCAACGGAAGAGGTGACGTTTGGTGGTAACTTTAAACAGTGTGCTCTTCCTTTTTATGCCCACCTCGTTGCCGGTTTAGGTTTTGCGGGGCTGGCTTTTTGGTTGCATGATCTTGCGCTTCGAGTCGGATTAGACTTTGTGGCAAAGAAATGCAACATTATGACGTTCGCGATTTTGTCCATTGGCCTGATTGTTTTTATTGCTCCGTGGAATCGAATTGCCACAGACCCAGCGGGTGAAGTGCCGTCTGTGCCGTCTGTGGTGAATTGGTTGTTTCTTATCTTGCTTTTGTTCCCGTGGATTTGGGTACTAGTTGCATTTGGGCGCGGTCTTCTGGAGTTCGCATCGGACAGTGTCTGGTCGATGAAATACGAAGGCGACCAAGAAGGGCGCCAAGATCGAATTCGTGAGAAACGAGAAGCGTACGAAAAAGAACGCGGTTGGTGATATACAGCTTCGCGATTTGTGCGCTCTTTAATCAACCGCGAGTTCATGGGTAATTTTTGAAGCGTTTATCTACCGCGGGTAGATTAATTCCAGCCGGAAGTAGGAGGAGCGGGGGCGGGTTCCAACGGTTTGGGCATATCTTCATTACGATTAAGGCAGATCAGGAACATTTCGGTTGAAACAGCACGAGATGCTTTTGGTTTATACCCTTTCGCTGAATCAAAACAGTTTGCGCATCGTCTTAACAACTCTGGATATGCTTCCCCCTCGAGGACCTTCATGACAAGATTGCCATGGGGCTTAAGCAGAGTCGCAGATAAATCAAGCGCTGTGTGGCAAAGGTTTACCGACTCATGATGATCGACTGTTTTCGTTCCCGTAGTACTTGGCGCCATATCACTAAGGACAACGTCAAATAATTTTCCACCGAAGGTGTTACGGTTCAACAGCGTCACATCTTCTTGCATCGTGACGACGTTGTACGGCAAGCCATCTTCGATAGCTTGTAAGTCAACACCAATGACTTTGCCGTGTTCGCCAATTCTTTCCGACACAATTTGCAACCAGCTTCCCGGCGCTGCGCCAAGATCTAATACAACATCGCCTTTTTGCAATATGTTTCGTTTGTCGTCAATTTCAGACAATTTGTATGCAGCTCGGCTTCGATAGCCCCTGCGTTTTGCTTCCTTAAAAAAGAAGTCGTGTAGTTCTCGTTGTGCAGCCATAATGAGTTACCAGTAAATCCAATCAGTTTCAAACAGCGGTTCGCTTCCAACAGGATCAGCGACAACTGCTATGTAAATATTTCCGTCGACCGTGCGCATGATGATTTTATTTGTACCACAATTCACAATTGCCACAAGGTGGTCGCCTGTTGACCCCGAAAGAATAGTTGCTTCGCCGTGCCTAACATCAAGCGATGCCTCACCATTTATTGCCATCGCGTCAATCATGCCAGACGATTCGCCCCGAACGCGGTAAACAATATCACCGCGACGGTTTTCAATCGTCACCGGTTGATTTATTACCCGAGGGGTAATTAATCTGACATCGCCGTCATTTGTGTCCACCGTAATTGCACCAGACACTCCAAGTAACGTGACGTTGCCTTTTGTAGTTGTTACAGAAACGCCATGAATAAATTTTGAACGAATAACAATATCCGCATGAATCAACTGAAGCACATCATGCATGCCAGTTGCTTTTACATGCACAATTTGACCGTTATCACCCATTTCAATCTCTGTTGTGCATTGCATTTTTGGTGCATCTGACGGTAACTCGCCGGCACTTTCTTCTATTTGTTTTGCTGTAACTACGGTACCAATTACAGAAGGGTCAGCAATAATGGTGACATTGCCACGAAACAACTGGACATTAATTTCAACGGGACCCTCTGTAGCGAGGACGGCGTTGTCAAAGTGGAGAATTTGCTGTGATTGGCATCCAGCGAGGGCAAGTATTGCAATGAAACATATTTTTTTCATGGGGTCATTGTGGATTGTAGCGAAGGTAGAATACGAGGATGAAAAATACAAACATAAAAGTAGGACTTCAAGAACATGATTTGCCTATGCATGGAGCGGCCAACCCCTCCACAGATAAACAAGGCACAGCGCCAGGAAGCTTTGCATTACAATCAGATATCGGCGGACCGACTATGTTTAGTTCACCGGATACTCCCGGAATGCCAGCGCCTTCTACAAAAACAGCATGGGATTTTAATCCATCACCAAATGCCAATCCAGTAACACAGTTGGAAAATGCTCGCTTGGGCATTATTACTCCGGAGATGAAGCGGGTCGCACAGCGCGAACCTCATCTAACTGCGGAACAAGTTCGAGATGAAATTGCTGCGGGGCGTTTGATTATTCCAGCAAACATAGTGCACCTTGCGATGGATCTTGACCCAATGGCAATCGGCAGAGCCTCATTAA
>CAWLAZ010000176.1:0-3543 GCA_963854955.1 Phycisphaerae bacterium
CGAGACTTTATTCGTATGTCGCAATCCTCATCACGACCGACAATGAGCTCGCCGATATCGCCGAGGGCGAACTTGCGAAGAACTTTCCCGTTGGTACGGGTACAAATATGTAATTCCATCATTGGTAGTGAATCTCTTGTTACAAGTGTAACTCTAGTTATTGTGGCATGAGAATGGCCATTGTGCCACAATTACATTCGATAATAATTAATTAAAGTTCCCTCATTATCGGAAGGTCGTCCTGTTTAGTCGCTCCAAGATACAATAGGGGCCTATGCTCTTCTTTGTCAATGTGCTTTATTTTCTCTCGATACCCCTTGTACTCATCTGGGTTGCTCTCTCGCGCCTGAAGGGGCATCCATCTAGAAAGGGGTGGAAAGAGCGCCTCGGCTTTGGTCGTTCCCTGGGACCCTCAACTAAACGTATTTTGTTACATGCCGTTTCAGTGGGTGAAGTAAATGCGATTCGCACATTGGTCCACGACTTACAAACAAATGGGTACGAAATCGTGGTCTCCGTCACAACCGACACAGGTCTGCGACGCGCCGAAGAACTCTACGGCAGTCACCACACAGTCACGCGGTATCCTCTTGATTTTGCCTTCAGTGTACGAGCTTTCTTAAAACGCATTCAACCAAATATCATCGCTCTTGTTGAACTTGAAGTGTGGCCAAATTTTATAGCGAGATGCACAAAAAAAAAGATACCTGTTGTAATCATTAATGGCCGTCTTTCTGAACGCAGTTTCAATAGATACTCGCTTGCCAAACCACTAATGAAGCACACCTTTTCGTCCATCACAGCAATTGGAATGCAGAACGAAACCTATGCTTCAAGAGTGCGCGCCCTTGGTGCAATGCATGTTTCCGTTGAGGGCACAATGAAATGGGATAACGCAGAAATCGTCGACACAATAGAAGGCGCAGATGCACTTGCAATCGAATTGCATATCAATCAAGATGCCCCACTTGTTGTCGCGGGTTCAACAACACCAGAAGAACATGAACTTTTTAAAGATTGCCTTCCAGAAGGCGTACAACTTTTAGTCGCTCCAAGACGACCAGAGTGGTTTGATGAAGCCTCGAAAACATTGCACCCTTGCAATAGAAGAACAAGCGAAATGCGCGTTACAACAAACCACTTTGTTCTTGACACAATCGGCGAACTTGACAAGGCATACGCACTTGCAGACGTTGTTATTATTGGCAGAAGTTTTGTGCCTTTGCATGGTTCAGATCCAACTGTTTCGATTGCACTTGGCAAGCCAACAATCATTGGTGAAAACGCGAGCGATTTCACTGACATTGTGAACGAACTTCTTAAACATAATGGCATCGTTCAATGCACTAAAGATGAACTTGCATCCACGCTTGGAAAATTGCTTGGAGATAAAGACCAACAACACTCATTAGCAAAGCAGGGGCGAATAGTTATACAGAAAAACCAAGGTGCTACCAAACGCTACGAACAACTCATTATCGAGAACACTCCAGATGCATGAGTTTACATTACTGCAATCTATTTATGCTCGAAGTACCAACCTTGCCGGAGTTACGATTAGCCCAGGCGATGATATGGGTGAAATAAAAATCAATAACGAGCGTGTGCTATGCGCCGTCGACCAATTGATCCTTGGCAGACACGTTACTGAAACAACAAATCCAAAAGCGATTGGTAGAAAAGCGATAGCTAGATGCTTTAGCGATATTGCTGCGATGTCTGGTTCTCCTGTCGGGTGCCTCATGACAGCCTGCGTTCCTACTCATACACCCAACGATTGGTGCGATGCTGTGTTTGGTGGAGCAAAAGAAGCAGCAGAGCAATGGGGGGGACCTATTTTTGGCGGAGACATTGCAACCAGTGAAGGCCCCGCTCTCTTTACGGTTACTGCACTCGCTACGCCACCGAAGCAAGGTGCCGTTTTACGCACGGGCATTCAAGAAGGCGATTATGTTTGTGTCACTGGCGAACTTGGAAATTCAATTGCGGGTCACCACCTTACATTTACTCCGCGTATTCAAGAAGCGCAGGAACTGTATGGAATTCTTGGTCCCGCTCTGCACTGCATGATTGACATAAGCGATGGGCTTGGTCTTGACGCTTCGCACTTAGCAAGTGACGAATTACAACTTGTCATTGATACGAAATCATTACCACTTCGAAGTGGGGCAACAATTGAGGGTGCGATTTCGGATGGTGAAGATTATGAATTACTGTTCACCAGTTCAGAGAAGCCACCCGAACAACTTGCGACTGTTATTGGAAATGTCGCGCGTGGGAATCAAAAAGTTATTACTACAGACGGTCAAGAGATATCTAATTGTGGCTGGGTGCATACATGACCATCCTTGCAAGCGAACAAGAAACTATTGCATACGCTAACGGATTTGCAAAACAGTTAACAGGTGGATCAATCGTTTTGCTTGAAGGGGAATTAGGTGCCGGCAAAACTTGTTTTGTGCGCGGGCTGTGCGAAGGTTTAGGAGGCGATCCAAGACAAGTAAGTAGCCCTACGTTTGCTATTTTGCAAGAGTACAGTATTGAGGGCAATCAAAAATTAGTACATATTGATGCTTTCAGGCTTTCCGGTGAAGATGAACTTGAATCAATTGGATGGGATGAATACATCGAAGACCCAAATACAATCATCGCGATAGAATGGCCCTCAAAAATTAATCGTGCGATTCCTGCAAGTGCGATTCGCATAACGATAGAACATGTGGATATTAATACTCGGGAAGTCACGCAAGAGAAGCGACGCTACGAATCTTCAGGCGAGAGCGCATAGATTACAACGCGGTGCCCAACTGGGTCCCAACCATGTTCTTTGCATATCGCATTGCGCCAATCAATAAGGTCACCTGAAGAAAATTCGATTCGTTCACCTGTCCGCATACAAACCATCGTATCTATTGGTTTCCTACCGTATATAAGTTGGTAATGGGATTGTTTTCCGTCAATCATTACTTCTTGAATGATGCCAGCTTCGCGAAGTAATTTAATTGACCGATACAGCGTTGCTTTGGAAACTTGGTAATCATCTTTGCGCATTGCGTTCATCAACGTCTCGGCTTCAAACAAGCCATCTTGGTCAATAATCGCATTCAATATATCTGCCCGTTCAGGGGTATATTTCAGATCTTGCGAGCGCAAATACCTTCGAAAGACAGAACAAAGTGGAGCCATGACATCTTGTTGCATATTTATATCTTACCATGCGCACATGGTACGCATCCTTGCTTTTGAATCGTTTGATGGCGGTTCTCATTTACAGTTCAGAGAAACGCTCACGAAATATTCTGCGCATGATTGGTCGTGGATTACCAGGCCGGCTCGTGGATGGAAATGGAGGATGGCAACAAGTGCTCTGGAGATGGCTAGCGAAGCGATTTCTCGAGATCTGCAAACACCTGATTGCCTTTTCACCACATCACTCACCGATGCTGCTGCATTACGAGCGTCACTACCAAATGGGTGGCGCGACATACCCCTTGTTCTCTATATGCACGAAAACCAAATCGCATATCCCACCAGAGACAAACG